>JAVEXH010000167.1:0-6357 GCA_034004175.1 Spirochaetia bacterium | reverse complement strand
GTTGCGGGTCACCGGTATACTCTTTACCATGTATGATTCCAGGACCAGGCTGGCCCAGGATGTCGTGTCCCAGGTTACCGGCTACTTCAAGGACAGGGTCTTCGAGACCATCATCCCACGGAACGTACGCCTGTCCGAGGCACCATCCCACGGGTTGCCGATATGCCTGTACGACGCCAACTGCATAGGGGCCCGCAGTTACGGAAAGCTGGCCAAAGAGGTACTGCAGCGTGGCTAAATACGGGCTTGGCAAGGGCCTCGGCGCCCTGATACCTGAATCCAGTGAAGAAACACTGCAAGCAAAGGACGGCGACGGTGTCCGCATGGTGGAGACCGGCCTGGTGGAACCCAGCCCTGACCAGCCGCGCAAGCGCTTTGATGACCAGTCCATAGCCGAACTGGCAGCTTCCCTGCAGCGGCACGGCGTGATACAGCCCCTGATAGTGGAACAGACTCCCTCGGGCCGGTACCGCATAGTCGCCGGCGAACGCCGCTGGCGGGCAGCCGGCGTGGCGGGACTCGCCGAGATCCCGGTCATAGTCCGGGAGTTCGGCAGGGAGAAGCGCCTTGAAGTTGCCCTGGTGGAGAACGTACAGCGCGAAGACCTGAACCCCGTGGACGAGGCGGAAGCCTACCGGCAACTGATGGAAGTTACCCGCCTGACCCAGGACCAGGTGGCCGAGCGCGTGGGCAAGAGCCGGCCCGCGGTGGCCAATGCCCTGCGCCTGCTGAACCTGCCCTCTGACGCCATGGAGGCGGTGCGGGCCGGCGATGTGAGCGCCGGACACGCCAGGGCCATACTGTCTGCCACCAATCCGGCCGACAGGTCGGTGATCCTGAAGCGCATCGTGGACGACGGCATCTCCGTGCGCGAGGCGGAAGCTCTGGCAGCCGAGCTGAACCAGGGAGCCAAGGTGGTCAGCAAGAAAACTCCCCCCAAGAAGGATCCCAAACCGCTTGATCCCGATGTGGCTGCCATCGAACAGGACCTGATCGGAGCCCTGGGCACCAAGGTGACCATCCGGGGCGATGCACAGCGGGGCTCCATCACCATAGACTACTTCTCCATGGACGACCTTGACCGCCTGTACGGCATAATAACCGGAAAGCAGTAAAACCATGCAGCGTTGCGACGTGGCCATCATAGGCACCGGACCCGCCGGACTCGGGGCTGCCTTTGTCCTGAGCGACGCCAGGCCGGACCTGTCCATCGTGATGTTCGACAGGAACGAATACTCCTCCGGCGGCCTGCGCAACGACTGCAAGATGAACTTCACCTGGCCGGTGGGCTTCCCTGAGGGCATCTGGACCAGCGAAAGCGCCACCGCCTACCTGCAGCAGGTGGAAGCTTTCCTGCAGCCAGGCATACTGGAAAAGAATTCCATAGATGTGTACAGCCAGCGTGCAGAAAAGCTTGGGGCAAGGCTGCTGGAGATACGCCAGGCCCATCTGGGCACCGACGGCGGCCTTCAGCTGATCAAGCGCCTTACCGCACAACTGCGGAGCCGTGGCGTGGAAGTGTCCCTGGGAGAGACGGTTGTTTCAGTTGACGCCGCCGGGCGACACCTGGTCACGGACAAGCGCGAACTTGACTATGGTGACGCCATTGTGGCCCCTGGCCGCAACGGCTTCGGCTTCCTGCAGGACCTGATGCGCAGCAACGGCATACCCTTTGTGGACAACGTGGTGGACGTGGGCATACGGGTTGAGCTGAAGGAAGACCGCTACCCCATAGTCAGGGACTACTACGACCCCAAATTCATCTTTCCCAAGAAGGTACGCAGCTTCTGTACCAATTCACGGGCAGCCCATGTGGTACAGGAAAAATACGAGGATGCCACAGGCACCTGGTACAGCGTGAACGGCCATGCCTGGTCGGCCAACCGGCCATCCAACGGTCTGGCCAACTTTGCCATGCTGAAGACCGTAGGCCTCACCGAGCCCCTGGCCAGCGGCCAGGCTTATGCCCGGGGGCTGGGAGCCCAGGCCATGCTGCTTGGCGGCGGACGCCCCATCATGCAGCGGGTGGGAGACTTCCGGATGGGCAAACGCTCCACCCGGGAAAGCTTCAACGCCGATCTGTACGACTTCGAGCCTACCCTCCCGTCCTGTACCCCCGGCGACCTGGGCATGGCGGTGCCGGCCAAGATCATGCGCGCCTTGTGGATAGGCATGAAACTACTGGACACCATAGTTCCCGGCGTCCTGCACCCGAGCACCATCATGTACTATCCCGAGATCAAGACCTACGCCAACCGTCCGACCTTCCAGGATCCCGGAAGCTTCCGCGCCCTGCCCGGACTGTACCTGGCCGGCGACGGGGCAGGAACCAGCCGGGGAATAACCGCCGCCTGGGCTTCGGGCATCCGGGTGGCCGGGAGCCTCTTGTCAACCTTGTAGACCTTGTAGATCCATCCCGGCCGGAACCACATGACCGGCAGGGCACAACCAGCAGCCCAGGAGGGCAGATACATGAGCATATTCGTTACCGTAGAGGACCAGGAAGGCGAGCCGAAGATCGACGCCTTCGAGCTTGAAGGAATTTTCAGGCATTTCCCCAGGGAAGGAGGCTCTTGCCTCCGCTTCATAAGCGAGACCGACGATGCCTCCTTCAATCCAGCCCAGGGGACAGTGCTGCTCGCGGAACTGCAGGCTCTGGCAGCGGCCATTGCGGCCTCCGGCAAGGAACTGAAGCCCCCGGTGCGGTCGGAGTTTGACCGCCTTCTTGGCGTCTGCGGCAAGCATGCAGGCAAGAAGAACACGTACATACGATTCTACGGTGAAGCCAAGAGTGGAGCCGAAAGCTGATGAGCTGCTGCTACACTGTACGTGGGGCAGAATTGCTGGTGCCTGCGGGTACTTTTGGTGGTGACAATTCAAGTGGCCACTCCGTCGGCAACTCCAGCAGTTCCGCGGGGAGCTCTGTCCCCATCGGAATACCCCCTGCAAGCCTGGACTCATCCACCGCAACCATGGCAAACCCGGAAGACAGCTTTGTGCTGCTTGGTGGGGACAGGGTACTCCGCTATGCAGCCGATGCTCCTGCGCCAGCAGGCTGGCAATGGCTGCCCATGCGTAGCGTGATCCGGGAAGTTCCTGAAGCTCTCTGGACTCCGGCGGCAAAGGCCATGGCCTTTGCCAACTGGCGGGCCTCAACCAGGTTCTGCGGAGTCTGCGGTGCACCCACCCGTGACAAAGACGACGAACTGGCCAGGCAGTGCACAGTCTGCGGCCAGTTGTTCTTCCCGCGCATATCCCCGGCCATACTCGCCGTGGTACGCAAGGACGGCAAGCTGCTGCTTGCCAGGAACACCCGGTCCACCACCGGTTTCTGGAGCCTGATTGCCGGCTTCGTCGAGCCAGGCGAAACCTTCGAGGAATGCGTAAAGCGGGAAGTGATGGAAGAAGTTGGCATCGAGGTAGAGGTGGACGGCTACCTGGGCTCCCAACCCTGGCCCTTCCCCGACCAGCTGATGCTTGGCTTTGCCGCCCGCTGGAAGTCCGGCGAATTGAAGCCCGACGGCGACGAGATAGCCGAAGCCGGCTGGTTCGGCCCCGCCGACCACCCGCCCATACCCGGGCCAGGCAGCCTGTCCAGAAGATTGATAGATACCGCACTGACTGAGATGGGGCGCTTCAAGGATCAGCCTGCAAGCTCCACCTGAAAATCCGATCCCTTCGTTGGACCGGCCTCCATACGAACCGACCTCCAAGCGAGGTGGTTTCCACTGATATTTCCATCCCACTTGTCATTATTATGAGCATATGCTACTTTGATCCACCATATATAGCATTTTACTTATACTAGTGGACCAAGGAGGATACTGCATGCAACATTACGAGATCCTGGTAATCGGTGGTGGGCCCGCTGCCATCAGTCTAGTGAAGGTCATCGGGACACACTTCAAGACAGGGGTCATCAGGCCTGAAGACCATTCGCTGATCTATTGCGCCATGCCCTACGCCATCGAACAGCTGATCCCGGTGCAGAAGACATTCAAGCGCGACGAACTGGTTCTGTCAGCGGGTGCCGACTTGCTGCGCGATACTTGCTCGGCAGTGGATTTTGATGCCAAGGTAGTTACCACCCTCGGGGGTGAGCAGTACAGCTACAGCAAACTTGTGGTGGCAACTGGCGCAAAACCGGTACTGCCACCCCTGCCGGGCAGTGGATTGCCAGGAGTGCATACTTTCAAGACCGAGGCTGATATGCTGGCCCTCTCCGCTGTCCTTGAGCAGGGTGCTACCCATGCAGCGGTCATCGGTGCCGGTGCAATCGGCATAGAACTGGCGCAGGCCCTTGCCAGCCGCGGACTGGAGACCCATCTGGTGGATATCGCAAGCTCCATCCTGCCGAACATGGCCGATCCGGACATGCTGGGCGGACCGACCGAGGAACTGGTAAAAGCCGGCATCCATCTTCACCTTGGGCAAGGTGTGGCAGCCCTGAACGGAACAGACAGGGTGGAATCAATACAGCTGACCAATGGCGAGGCAATCCACCTTGCCCAGGATGATTGCTCCACCAGCAGCAAGTCCGCGCAAACCAGGCCCCTGGTGGTATTTGCCGTTGGCATGCGCCCGGACACGGAGTTGTTCCAGGGCAGCGCGCTGGAGATGGGCCGTCAGGGCATCATTGTGAACGGCCGCATGGAAACTTCTATTCCTGATGTATACGCCATCGGCGATTGCGTTCAGTTCAGCAGCGCTATAACAGGCGAACTGCAGCCGGGCAAACTGGCTACCAACGCGGTTCCCATGGGCAAACTGCTGGGCAAGAACCTGCTTGGTGGCAATGTGGAATACCAGGGCTTCTACAATGGTGCGGCTACCAAAGTAGGAATGTGGTATGTCGGCAGTGTGGGTCTCACCGAGACCCAGGCACGGTCCCGGTATCCGGTACTTGTCGGTGAAGCCGAGCTTACCACCACCTTCCCGATCATGCCCGAGGCCAAGGCCGCGCGACTGAAAGTGGTGGTGAACAAGGAAACAGGACTGCTCCTCGGAGCCCAGATCACCAGTGGTGCACCGGTTGCAGACAAGGTTGACCAGCTGACCATGGCCATCCAGTACGGCATAAAGGCGTCCGATCTGGAATTCTTCAGCTATTCATCCCAGCCGTACCAGTCGTACTATCCGGCCGACAATCTTTTGATACATGCCATAAAGGACCTGAAATAAGGCCCTGGGAACACGTGACCCACCGGGAACCATAAGCCAAACAGGTTCCCGGGGTCAGATATCTTCCAGCTCCCCGAGTTCTTCCATCTCTTCAAGTTCCTCTATGCCATCATCCGGGGTCTCACCTTTGGCTGAGGTCAAACCTGCAGCTGGAGTCTGACCCTTGGCAGCAGGCTGGTCTGAGGCTTGAGCCGGATTTTTGTCCAGAACCTGGTCGGAAGACGCAACAGGCACGGAAGGTGGTGCGGAAGCCGCTTTGAGGCTGGAAAGCCCCAGCCTGCCTATCAATTCCTGTACAGAGGCCTTGGTGGCGGCGTCTCCTGCCAGGGAACAGCCAACCCGGTGGATACGTCCCTCGTCTTCAATACGGCGGGGAACACAACTGACCGGTACGCTGCGGTCCCCCTCGGCACTGATGGGTAGACGGATCTGCAACTGGACAGCCTCGCCAATCGCAAAAGGCTTCTCGGCGTACAGGAGCATGCCCGAGGCCGACAGGTCGCCAAGGAAGCCAACCAGATTGCCTTGTGTATCCAATGCTTCCAGGTTGTACACCAGGATTTCCCGCCGCTCCCGCCGCAGATGCCGCCTGGCTGCCTTCTCTTCGTCAACCTTGAAGGCATGCAGGGCACATTCCATGTCATAGCCCCCGGCGCGGAGATAGGTACCAAGCTGACTGAGTATCCGCGCGGATCTGGATGTCGACATGGATCCTTCGGCAGCCTGCTTCACCTCGTCGCTGATCGCACCATAGCCCTTCTCCTGGCCCCCGACTGCTATCCCCAGATCGGCAACTGAATCAATGGCCTTGCGCCAGGATGCCAGGGCAGCTTCGGTGGCCTCGCTCTGGGCGGCAAAGGTGTGGCCAAAATCGAGCAGCAGTTCCGCAATGTGTTCCGCACCGGTCTCCACTTCGGTGAAGGAAGCCCGGCTGGCCTCGCCTGTCTGGGCCAGCACCTCGGCCATCTTCACGCTGCCCGCCGCAACCTTGTTGGCCTCGGCTATATCCACCATGGTCTGCTTGAGGAAGGTGGACACCTGGGTTGCGCTTGAGCCGGCACTCTCGGCCAGCTTGCGTATCTCCCCAGCTATGACCGCAAAGCCCCGGCCTGCAGAACCAGCATGAGCAGCCTCTATGGACGCGTTGGTGGCCAGCAACCGGGTACGCTCGAGATC
>JAVEXH010000166.1:0-6367 GCA_034004175.1 Spirochaetia bacterium | reverse complement strand
GACCGTAGGCGTGAAGGGTATGGAATAGACTATCTCCGCAAAGCGCATGAGCAGGTTGTCCACCAAACCACCATAATAGCCGGCTATGCCACCCACCATGGCGCCTAGAATCACCGTAACACCTGCGGCCATGAGGCCTACCCGCATGGATATGCGACCACCAAGGAAGATCCGCAGCATCACATCCCGCCCTTGCTCATCGGTTCCAAGCCAGTGCCTGGCAGACGGTGGCTGGTTCTTGAAAGCCAGGTCAAACTCATTGATCGTGTAGGGCGAGAGCAATGGCACGATGAAGATGGACACCACAATGACAGCAAACATGATGCCGCCAACCAGGGCTACCCGGTTCTTCCTGAACCTGTCCCAAGCCAGGCGCCAGGGGCCGACAGCCAGGGATTTCTTTTCTGCTTCGGTCAGAGTGTTTTCGTGAATCTGGTTTTCCATGTTCTGCATCCTATTTGACCTTGATCCGGGGATCCACCAACGCGTACGACACATCCGCGAGCAGGTTGCCGGCCAGCATGAGAACCGCATAGAAGACGTTGGCGGCCATTACCATGGAATAGTCGCGGTCCAGTATGGAGGTGTACAGGATATTGCCTATGCCCGGCCACAGGAACACTGTCTCCAGGATGATAGCCCCCCCGAAGAGCGAGGGTATGTACAATCCCAGAAGGGTAACGATGGGGAGCAGTGCGTTCCTGAAGGCATGCTTGTATATGACGACCTTTTCGGAAAGGCCTTTGGACCGTGCGGTCCTGATATAGTCCTGGTTGATTACTTCTATCACCGAGTTCCTGACATAGCGGGTAAGGCTGGCCAGGCTGGATATGGTAAGTACGAGCACCGGCAGGAGCATGTGGATGCCTACATCGAGTATCTCCTGCCACGTACTGGCATAGCCCTTGGCCGCAAGTATGGTGGTACGCATGCCATTGAGCGGGATCCAGCTTACCGGTATGGCCACGAAAAACACCAAGAGGAGGGCAAAAAAGAACGACGGCATGGACACCCCGGTAAGGGAGAACACCGTCCAGAAATTGTCGAACCTGCCATACTTCTTTACCGCCGATTTTATGCCCACGGGTATGGATATGGCAAAGGCCAGTATCATGGAGACAAGGTTAAGCTTGAAGGAGTTCCAGATGAAGGTGCCTATGACGTCCACCACGGGCTTGCGGTACTTGAGGGATCGGCCGAAATCCAGAGTAAAAACCCGACCCAGCCACTTGAAATACCTCACTACCGGACTCTGATCAACGCCAAGCAACTCACGGATGCGTGACTGCTGCTCAACGCTGGTCTTGGAGCCAACGCCCAGATAGGCATTTACAGGATCACCTGGCATCAGTTCTATGATGCTGAATATCACAATGGTTATGATGAATATTACCGGAATCAGGTGCAGCAGGCGCTTCCCGATGTATCGCAGCATGTATAGCTCCTGGGCTTGGACTTGCATGTATAATTACATACAGGGCAGGCCCGGAGGCCTGCCCTTGGATCAATGCAAGGCACCAGATCTACTTGATTCTGGCGTCCTTCATGGCTGAAGTCCAGCTGTACAGGGAGCTGGTCTTGAAGTTGGTCAGCTTGCCATCGTACAGGTCAAAGTAGGTGTTGGCATAGACGGGCATCATCACCGCTTCCTCGTTGAGGATCTTCACGACCTGCTCGTAGAGGGGCTTGGCCTTTTCGGGATCCATGATCCTCTTGCCTTCATCCAGCAACTGGTCAACCTTGGCATTGCGGTAACGGCTGGTATTGTCCTGGCCGCTGCCGATGTAGGAGGAGTGGAACTCGGTGTACACAGAATGCGGGTCGGGGCTGGGGATGGAGGTAGCCAGGAAGAAGAGGCTCCATTCGTTCACATTGGCATCGGAGTCATAGATGATGTAGTCGAGGATGGTATTGAACTCGAGATACGCGATGTTCAGGCTTACGCCGAGGCCCTGGCCCCAGTCCCGCTCCCACATCGGGATGAGGGTAGACAGGATGGCGTGATCGGGCATGGCCGCAATCTTGAGTTCCAGAAGCTGGCCGTTCTTCTCGCGCTTGCCGGCGGCATTCAGCTTCCAGCCAGCTTCATTCAGAAGCTTCTTTGCCTTTTCCAGATCGAAGTCGTAATTGTCCAGGGATTTTACCAGCTTGTCGCTCATCACCCAGGAGACCTGGGAGAAAGGATGGGCCTGGGTACCGGCAAGAACCTGGCCGGTAGCCTCGTCCTTGAAGTAGCTGTTGACGAATTCCTTTATGTTGAAGGAATAGTACAAAGCCTGGCGAACTTTGAGCTCGGAGGTTGGGCCAGACTCGTGGTTGGTCTTTATATAGCCATAACCACTGCGGGGATAGGAATTAAGCATCTTGCCAGCGGCCTTGGCTTCGGCAATCTTGGCAGGCTCGATCATGCCAGTGAGAAGATCGACATTACCAGTGGTCAATTCGACTATGTCCGTGGTCTCGTCCACGAACTTCATGATGATGTCCTTGATCTCGTAACCTTCACCGGCATAGTTGGGATTGCGGGTAAGGGATACGAATTCCTTCTCCTGGAACTTCTCCACCAGGTAGGGGCCGGAACCGATGGGAGAGCCGGTTATGGCTTCGATCGCGGCGGTGTCGCCGACCTTGAAACCTGCACCATAATAGTGCCTGGGCATGATGGCATAACCGCAGTTCTCGAAGTTCACCCGGAGGGCTTCGGCAAAGTTGAATTGCACGGTATGGTCATCAATGGCCACAACACCTTCAAAGGTAGTGGTCTTGCCGTTGAAGTAGTCGTCATAGCCTTTCATGTCCACCACTGCCGAGCCGTAGCGGCCGGTGTATGAGGGATCGGCCAGTACCTGATAGGTGAACACCACATCGTCGGCGGTTACGGGGGTTCCATCGGAGAAGACCAGATTCTGCTTCATCTTGAAGGTGATGGTCTTGTTGTCATTGGAATAAGCCCAGGATTCGGCGGCACCTTCACCCATCTCGTACTCGCCATCGAAGTTCATGGCAATGAGGCCTTCGAAAACCAGATTTACAACAAAGCCATCATAGGCCGAAGAATAGTACAGTGGATTGAAATTGCCGGAAGCCTCGGTGATGCCTACCACCAAGGTGCCGGAATACTCGGGAGCCGCCTCTCCGGATGACTGTTGGGCCTTCTTGCTACAACCCACTGCAAGCACAATGCCCACCAGCAGCAGACAGACTGCCAGTATCCGTACATTTTTACCCACGGGAAACCTCCTCGTAGCTCTTGCGCACCCAACGGGCTTTGCGGCTCGCGGAAGCGCTGCATGATGGGTATCATCCCCCATCCACATACGGCAACGCCGCATGAAGAGACTGTAACCGCAATATGTCTGCTCGTCAAACTCTTTTACTGAACGTTATGAATTGTTGAGCGACAAGGTTGCGGAAGCCTCCACTGGTCAGGTGAGCCGGAAGCCTGTTGCTGCAGCGGGTTTCCAGAGCTGTTTCAGCCTGGAATTTTCAACAGAACAACCAGGCTGGTTCAGCGTTGCCAGAAGGCTTTGGTGAACAGTACGAGTACGGTGTAGACCTCGAGGCGGCCCATGAGCATCATGAAACTGAGCCAGGCCTTTATGTAATCCGGCAGGAAGGCGTAGTTGAGGGCCGGCCCCACCCGGCCGAAACCAGGGCCTATGTTGCCAAGACTGGCAAGGGTGGCAGTCAGGCTGGTGATGATATCCAGACCGGCGGAAGCCAGGACCAGGGTGGAGACGAACATAGCAATAAGGTACAGGAAGACCATGGCGGCGATATCATAGACAATGTTTTTTTTCAGATAGACCCGGTTCACGAAGATTCCGTAGATGCCCTGGGGGTTTATCAGATAACGCATCTCGGATAACCCCATCTTGAACAGGGTAAGGATGCGTCCCACTTTCACACCACCGCCAGTTGAACCTGCGCAGCCACCGATGAACATCAGGGTAAAAAGCAAGGCCTGCGACAAGGGAGGCCAGAACAGGTAATCTGCCGTGGCAAAGCCCGTGGTTGTCAGGATGGATGCAGCCTGGAAGGCAGCAAAGCGACCTGCCTCACCCGCAGAGGCATAGGTACCGGTCTTTACCAGGTTCACGGTGATCAAGCCTGCTGTAACAAGGAAAATTCCGGCATATACCCGCAATTCGGTATCCTTCAGGGCGTTGCCGAACTCCCCGCGCAGAAGCCGCCAGTGCAGGGCAAAGTTCATGCCTGCCAGGAACATGAAGACCGTGATGACTACATCGATATACGCGGAACCATACGCTCCCACCGAGGCGTTGCGGGTAGAAAAGCCGCCGGTAGCCATAGTGGCAAAGGAATGAGTAACCGCATCGAGCAGGTTCATTCCTCCCAGCATCAGCAGTACCACAAGAGCCACCGTAAGGCCCAGGTAGATGAGCCAGAGTATCTTGGCGGTCTGGGATATCCTTGGCGTGAACTTGTCTACCTGAGGCCCTGGAGCCTCGGCCTCCATGAGAGCCCGGCCGCCTATACCCAGGAGAGGGAACACCGCTACAGTCAAAACCACAATACCCATGCCACCCAGCCAGTGAGTCGTAGCCCGCCACAGGAGTATGGATCGGGGCAAGCCCTCGATCTGAGTCAGGATGGAGGCTCCTGTGGTGGTGAAGCCGGACATGGACTCGAAATAGGCATCCACCGGTGAAGGGATGGCACCGGACAGCACGAAGGGCATGGCCCCCAGCAAAGCCGAAAACAGCCAGCCAAGCACCACGAAGAGATAGCCTGTCCTTGGAGAGAAATAGGGCTTTCCGCCCAGCCGCTTGGACAGGATGGCAAATCCCAGGAAGCCAAGCCCAAGCAGCATCGGAGGCCCAAAGGCCCGGACAGGCAGGAACCCCTCGCCCATGGCCAGACCCGCCAGCAGGCAGGCACCCATGAAGCCCGCCACTACGGTAAGAAGCGCGGCAAGGGCTCTGATCAGAGCCTTAAATTCCACCAGAGCCCCCGAAGGCGATCTCCAGGCCCGCAATGCTCTGCTTCCGGGCAACCAGGCCCAGTACGTCGTCTCCCAGCAACTGGGTATCGCCTTTGGGAACCACGATATCCTTCCCGCGTATCACAAATCCCACGAGTACACCCTTCGGCAGGGCTATCTCGTACAGTTTCCTGCCCGCAGCAGAAGAGGCTGGATTGACCTTCAATTCCACAATTTCCACATCATCCTCGAAGAAATCATGGATCGTCCGGATATTGGCCCTTCGGACAATCTCCAGCACGGCGGCTGCCACGACACTCTTGTCGCAGACCAGGGCATCTACATCCAGTTTTACCCCGAGGGCCATGTAGCGGTCATTCAGGGTTATGGCCAGACTCTTGGCCGCGCCAAGATGCTTGGCCAGCTGGGCAGTGATTATGTTGTAAGTCTGTGACTCGGTGGCACATACCACCAGATCGGCCTTGGCAGCTCCGGCCTTCTCCAGTATGCCTGGCTGGGAAGAGTCGCCCTGCACAAGGTCTATTTCCTGGAACTCCCTGGCCAGAGCCTTGGCTTCATCCCTGGAAGATTCTATTACCGTTATCAGCCGCTTGCCCCGGAAGACCCGCCTCAGATAGGCAATGGCTCCTCGTGGCCTGCCCTGATCCTTGTCCAGCAGACTCTCGACAAGCCGCCTGGTAGTCCTGGTTGCACCGACAATCAGAATGCGCTTCAGGTTGCCACCAAGACCTGCGACCGGACCAAGAAGCTCGTCCAGCCCCTTGGGGGTGCCCAACACATACAGGCCATCGGTACTGTTTATGACCGTATCGCCGGTGGGAACAACAATGCCGCCATCCCTGACAACCGCCGCGATAAGGAAATCTATGCCTGCCTGATGTTTTACATCCTTGAGAGGTTTCCCTATGAAGGCCGGAACGGACAGGGCCGGTATCGTCCTGAGCTGGAGCTTGCCATCATGCAAGGGTGCTACAGCCTCTGCGAAACCCTCGGAAATGATGCGCGCTATGGCATCGGCGGTTTCCATGGCTGGATCCACAATCACGTCCAGACCAAAGGCCTCCTGCTGGGCGGGAGACAAGGACGAATAGAAGGGATTCTCCACCCTGGCCAGGGTGCGGACATCGTTGGATTCTGCAGCAACAAGGCCACAGGCCAGGATGTTCACCTCGTCCGAGCCGGTAAGGGCCAGGAACCAGGCTGCTCCGGCAGCGCCGGCCTTGCGCAGAGTCTCAGGACGGCTGCCGTCCTCATTTATAACCAGGCAGTCCAGTTCATTGCCTGCAATCCTGGCAACTTCCGGGTCTTTCTCCACCAGGATTACATCCCGCTTCTCGTCGATAAGTTCCCTGGCTATGTGCACGCCGATCATACCGGCACCGATTATCACTACTCGCATAA
>JAVEXH010000165.1:0-6421 GCA_034004175.1 Spirochaetia bacterium | reverse complement strand
TTGTGTACAGCGATGGCAATATGGAGACAGCCGCTGAAAAGCCGGCCGGGGGTACTGAAGAAGGGCTTGGAAAGAAAGGTCTTGCCACCTTCCAGGACCGTAAACTGTACGCAGCATATACAGACATGATAGGGCGCCTGAAGGCGGTTATGGATCAGATAACCACCAATGAAAAAGTAGAGCCAAAGGTCGTAGACACGCTGACCCAGGACGTATTGCAGCTTGTCCGTGAAAAGGAAGCCCTGGCCATCGCTGCGGTCCTGTCAGCAGACATCCAGGGGTATGACCTGGCAAGGGCGGGTATCAATTGTGCCATCCTCTCGGTTGTCGTCGGCCAGACCATGAAGATGCCTGCCCACCGCCTGGGCCACCTGGCTACCGGGGCCATGCTTCATGATGTGGGCATGTTGCGCATACCACCGGAAATTGCAAAGAAAAAGGGTTCCCTTACGCCGGAGGAAGCCCAGAAGATCCGCGCCCATCCCCTGCTTTCATACAAGATAATAACCAAGGAGCTTCAGTATCCCGATGACATAGGCCTGATCGGCCTCCAGCACCATGAGCGCTGGGACGGCGCAGGGTATCCTCGGCGTTCCACCTCCCAGGACATAGATGTCCTGGCACGGATAGTCTCGGTGGCCGATGCCTTCGAGGCCATGGTAAGCCAGAAGCCGTACCGCACCTCCATGATAGGGTATGCCGCCATCAAGAGCCTGCTTTCGGACAACTCCCGCCGCTTTGATGCCGATGTGCTCAAGGCCTTTGTGAAGAGCCTGGGCATCTATCCTATCGGCTCCATTGTCGTGCTGAACAATGCGGCCATCGCAAGAGTGGTTGATATCCATGCCGATGCCCCCCTGCGTCCGCGCATAAAACTCATAGTAGACGAGTTCGGCAAGCACTTCACCGATGATTCCGGCGAGACCCTGGATCTGCTGGCCGAGAAAGCCCTGTTCATAGCCAGGGCTGTGGACCCGAGGGAGCTGGCCTCCGGTCAGTGAGCTTGGAGAGCCCGGGAAACCCGGGAATTAGCAGTATTTCCAAAACCTCCCGAGGCCGGGCTGCGGAAGAAGTTGCCTGTCGCTGGCTTGAAGCCGAAGGCTGGACGGTTGTGGTGCGCAACTGGCGGCGTGGGCCGGGCGAACTGGATATCGTGGCCGCAAAAGCGGGAGAACTGGCCTTTGTTGAAGTGAAGGCCGTGGATGCCTACGGGCTTGAATCCCTTGCCCGGTCGGTCGGAAGAATAAAACGTTCGAGAATCGTCGAAACATCTAAACTCTTCATCGCCGAACATCGAGAATTTAGAGGTATGAATGTCAGGTACGACGTAGCCGCAGTCCGTGGCACTGTTGTTGCCCTCTATCTCGAACGTGCCTTCCCGGAGCGCTCATGAGCCATCGACCGAACCCGGCAGCTGAAGAATTGCGGCTTGAAGAACTCAAGCGAAAAGTGCATGATGAACTGTATATCGCCGGGGCCATCCTGCGGATTGCGCAGGTCATGAGCGGTGAAATCATGAATGGATATGGAGCGATAGATGGCGGAAGGCAACAAAGACACCAGGAAGCGCTTCGGTAGACGCGGCCGGGACAGGGGCGACCGGCGGAATGAGCCAAAACCCAAGGCTCCCGATCTGCCACCGGTCATGTGTTCCATGTGCGGCAAGCAGATATTCGACCTCTCAAGCGCCCTGGCTGGCCAGTCAGGTGCAGATCCCGTACACTTCGATTGTGCCCTGGCCAGGATGGCCGAAACCGAGCAACTCGGTCCCAATGAAAAGATAGCCTACATCGGCCGCGGCGCCTTTGCCGTGGTTGAGTACCGTGACCGGAGCATGACTGCCTTTACCGTAAAACGCCGGGTGCAGTGGGAAAAAGAGGGCGAAAAATACGAGTGGCGCAAGGCCATGCAGCAGAGGATGGGGCTGTAACGCTTACTGCCTGGCCGGAATCACCTCGAAGCCGACATAGGGCACCAGGGCCGGCGGTATGCGTACGCTGCCGTCGGCCTGCTGGAAGTTCTCCAGAACGGCTATGATACCCCGGGAAATTGCGATGGCGGTACCGTTCAGCAGGTGCACGAACTTGTTCTTGCCATCGTCATCGCGATATTTCACGTTGAGCCGCCTGGACTGGTAGTCGGTGCAGTTGGAGGTGCTGGTTACCTCCCCCCATTCGCCGCCGTTGCGGCCGGGCATCCAGGCTTCCAGGTCCCACTTGCGGTAGGCCGGGGCGCCGAGGTCGCCGGTGCAGGTGTCCACCACCCGGAAGGGTATGCCGAGGCCTGAGAAGATCTCTTCTTCCACAGCACGGAGTTCCTCATGGATGCGGTCAGAATCCTCGGGCAGGCAGTATACGAACATCTCAAGCTTGGTGAACTGGTGAACCCGGTACAGGCCTTTGGAGAACTGCCCTGCCGAACCGGCTTCCCGCCTGAAACAGTGGGACAGGCCGGCCATGCGTATGGGCAGGCTTTCCTTGGGCAGTATGTCACCTGCGTGGTAACCACCGAGGGTTATCTCCGCAGTGCCTACCAGGCAGGAGCCTTCACCTTCAATTGTGTAGATGTTGGATTCAGCACCCCGGGGGTTGAATCCTATGCCTTCCAGAATCTCTTCCTTGGCCACATCGGGGGTTATGAAGGGTGTAAAGCCCTTCTTTGCCAGGATGTCCAAGGCGTAGCGTACCAGGCCAAGTTCAAGGAAGACGCCCTCGTTCTTCAGATAGTAGAACTTGGTGCCTGACACCTTGGTTGCGGTATCAAAGTCTATGATATCCAGTTCCTGCCCAAGCTGGACATGGTCTTTGGGTTCGAAATCGAAGCGGGTAGGCGTTCCTACCTGTTTCACCTCGAGGTTGTCCTTGTCTTCCTTGCCCACCGGCGCGTCGGGGTGGGCCATGTTCGGTATCCGGGCTGCCGCCTCTGCCAGTTCTTTCTCCACCCTCGTGGAATCGGCCTCAAGGGCTGCGATCTCATCCTTCAGGCGCTTGCCTTCTTCGATGAGGGTGGTGCGCTCCGCCTCGGGCAGTTTGCCCTTCATCCGGGATGCCACCTCATTGCGCTGCCGGCGCTTGTCGTCCAGGGTCTGGATGGCGGCATTGCGCTCGTCGTAGAGGCGGACCACAAGGTCCGGATCGGCCTGCATGTTGCGCGCGGTTATGTTGGCCTTCACCGCGTCGATATTGTCCTTGATGAATCGTAAATCGAGCATAATGGGGGGATCATAAATCAAAACAGCCGGAGGGGCAACTGTACAGTCAGGCTGATTTTTGCTATTTTTATGCTCATGAAGCTAGAAATCAATCCACGTGGCAACGGGGCCTGTCCCCTCTGCGTCAACCACGGCGCCTGCAGCATACAAAAAAAGATCGGTGAGAACGTGGACACCATAAATCCTTCTCCCCAGGCAGAGATGGAGCTGGTCATTTATTCGTGCCCCTACTTCAAGGAGAAGCTTACTCCGTGAATGATCGCCTTGAAGTGATTACCAGGCGGTTCAAGGAGCTGGAAGACCTGGCATCCGACCCCGCTCTTTCCCGCAATCCGGCCAAGTACCGTGACATCATGCGGGAGCGGGCCTACCTATCGGATATCGTGGACTCCTATGCCGAGTATTCCCGGTTGGCCAGTGAACTGGAAGGTGCCAGGCTTATGGTTCGGGAGGAGACCGACCCAGGCATGCGCGAGCTGGTCAAGGAAGAGCTTGCCGGACTGGAGGCTTCCCTGGAGGCCCAGGAAGCTGCCCTGAAGCTGCTTCTGGTACCCCGGGATCCCCTGGATGACAAGAACACCATCATGGAGATCCGTGCGGGTACCGGTGGCGAGGAGGCAGCCCTCTTTGCCGCCGATTTGTTCCGTATGTATTCCCGGTATGCCGACCGTAAAGGCTGGAAGCTGGAAGTGATGAGTGCCAGCGAGACTGGCCTTGGTGGTTTCAGGGAGATAATCCTGGCCATTTCGGGTGACCAGGTCTTTGGCAAATTGCGCTGGGAAAGCGGTGTCCATCGCGTGCAGCGGGTGCCCTCCACCGAGGGATCCGGACGCATACACACCAGTGCCGTTACCGTAGCCGTGCTGCCGGAAGCAGAAGAAACCGAGATCGAGATACGACCTGAAGACCTCAGGGTAGATGTCATGCGCGCCGGCGGCCCTGGTGGCCAGTGCGTGAACACCACCGATTCGGCAGTACGTCTGACCCATATCCCCAGTGGCCTGGTTGTGCAGTGCCAGGATGAAAAAAGCCAGATCAAGAACAAGGCCAAGGCCATGCGTGTGCTGCGTGCCCGCCTGTTCGAGCTGGAAGAGAGCAAGAAGAATGCCGAACGTGCGGCAAACCGCAAGAACCAGATAGGCTCAGGCGACCGCTCCGAGCGCATCCGCACCTACAATTTTCCACAGAACCGCGTGACCGACCACCGGGTGGACCTGACCCTGTACAAGCTGGATCTGTTCATCGAGGGAGACATCGACGATATCGTTGATGCCCTGATAATGCAGGCCAGGGAAGCGGTCATGAGCGCGGATGCCGATTGAAGCAGCGCGGATGCTGGTTGAAGCCTCGGGTAACCAATTGAACCAGCAGGCAGCAGTTTGAACGTCCGGGAAGCCCTGGCTGAAGGCACCAGGCTCATAACTACCCACCAGCCCGATACCCCGTACCTTGATGCCTGTCTCCTGTTGTCCCAGGCCATGGGAACCCAGCGTAGCCGTTTGCTTGCCATGCTCCCTGATCCGGTGCCGCCTGACGCACTCGAAGAGTTCCGTGCCGGTGTCCAGCGTCGCTCCTTGGGTGAATCTGTGGCCTATATCCTTGGCTGGCGGGAGTTCTATGGCCACCGTTTTGCTGTGGATCCGCGTGTGCTGGCCCCCAGGCCTGAAACCGAACTGCTGGTAGATACCATCCTGGCGCACCTGCCGGCGCCACGCCCGGCTGGCGATACCCGTGGGCCGGTACGCTATCATGACGGCTTTACCGGGTCCGGTTGCATAGGCATCTCGGTGGCGCTGCAGCGGCCGGATGTAGATGTTTCCCTTTCCGATGTTTCCGCAGACGCCCTTGCTGTCTGCCGGGCCAACGCTTTATCCTTGACAGGGAGGCCTCTGGAATCAGGACAGGGGCGTATCCTGACGGCTGCCAAGGGTGTTTTTGATGCGATCAGTGCCAATCCACCGTATGTAGACCGCGGCTTGACTGATGCAATTGTGGCTGCAGGCAGCCTGGAACCGCGGTTGGCCCTGGATGGAGGAGAGACAGGTCTTGATCTGTATCCGGCCCTGGCCGGGCAGGCCTTTGGTTTACTTGCACCGGGTGGATGCCTGGCCGTTGAAATTGGTGATGAACAGGGAGCCGCTGTGTGCGAGATATTCGCCCGGGCAGGCTTTTCGGCTATACAGGTCCTGGACGATCTAGCCGGACAGGACCGCGTGGTGCTTGGAGTGAAGCGTGGATCAACAGCGGATTCTTGACGACTTCCTTGAAACCTATAGCCCCGAAGAGACCGTGCGCATCCGTGCTGCCCGGGCCTGGGCGGGCGAACTCCACGAAGGCTCCTTCAGGGCCTCGGGAGAGCCGGCGGTAACCCATCCGGACAGGGTCGGGGTGATCCTGGCTGACATGGGCATGGATGCTGATTCGGTGATAGCCGGAGTCCTGCACCATGCTCTGGAAGATGGCAAGGTGAAGAAGGCAGACATCGAGGCACGCTGCGGCCCCCAGGTTGCCATGCTGGTGGACGAAATAGCACGCATGGCCGCCCTGAAGGCCAAGAACAAGACCATCCAGGCTGCTGAAACCATACGCAAGATGCTGTTTGCCATGACCGCCGACCTGCGGGTGATCATAGTCAAACTGGCAGACAAGCTGGACAACATGCGTACCCTGCGCTGGCTTCCCCCGGAAGACCGCAGGCGCATTGCCGCCGAATGCGTGGACATCTTTGCCCCCCTGGCAGACCGCCTCGGCATCAGCTGGATGAAAGACGAACTGGAGGACCTGGCCCTCAAGGAGATCAACCGCGAGGCTTTTGACCAGATAAAGCTGCTGGTATCGGCCAAGAAACTGGAGCGTGAGGCCTTCCTGGCCCGGGCCGGCTCGGAACTCAGGGCTGCAGCCAAGGCCGAGGACATGAACATCCAGGTTTCCACCAGGGCCAAGCATTTCTATTCCATCTACCAGAAGATGCGAAAGCGCTCAAAGGGCTCCGATGAACTGTTCGACCTGTCGGGGGTACGGGTCCTGTGCGACGAGGTCACCGACTGCTACGCGGTGCTTGGCATAGTGCACCGGATGTGGAAGCCCATAGACGGCCGCTTCAAGGACTACATAGCCATGCCCAAGTCCAATGGCTACATGAGCCTGCATACCACGGTGATGGCTTATGACGGCCTGCTTCTGGAGGTGCAGATACGCACCCATGAGATG
>JAVEXH010000164.1:0-6447 GCA_034004175.1 Spirochaetia bacterium | reverse complement strand
ATGAAAACCAGGACAGCGAATCGGCTGACCAACCTGAACTTGAACAAAACAACGGCTCAGGCCGTGCCATTGCCCGCAAGCGGATCGTCCGCCGCCCCGCGCCCAAGGGGGATGTCAAGACTGACGAGTCACCCGAATCCGAACCGGGCACTCCCCGGCAGGATGAGACGGCAATCCGGCGGCAGGACGAATCCATGAACCGCCGACAAGATGAAAACAAACAGACCGGCGATGATTCCCGTTTTGACCCACGGCCGGTGGTGGTTCCAGGCTTCGTGCGCAAGCAGGAAAGCTTTGAGAAAGTCAAAGAAGATGCCCCCAGAGCAGAACCTGCGGATTCAAGATCCCGGCTTTCCATCAACGACCTTACCGCCATGGGTTTCAAGGAGTTACGGGAACTGGGTGTAAGAACCGGTCTGAATCATGAAGAAATGATGGTCCTGAAAAAACAGGAACTCATATTCCAGATCCTGAAGGCCCACACCGAACGGGGTGGCATAATCTACGCGTATGGATCCCTTGAGATCCTGCCCGATGGTTATGGCTTCCTCAGGTCACCCCAGAACTCCTATCTGCCTGGGTCAGATGATATCTACATCAGTCCCAGCCAGATCCGCCTGTTCAATCTCAAGACAGGCGATACCGTGTATGGGCAGATCAGGAGTCCCAAGGAAGGCGAGCGCTTCTTTGCCATGCTCAGGGTTGAGCAGGTAAACTTCGATGAACCAGCAGTTGCCCAGAACCGCATCCCCTTCGAAAACCTGACCCCACTCTACCCTGAAGAACGTTTCAATCTTGAAACTGCTACTGACGAGATTTCAACCCGCATCATCAACCTGTTCTGCCCCATCGGCCGTGGTCAGCGGGCACTGATCGTGTCACCGCCGCGTACCGGCAAGACCATACTGATGCAGAAGATAGCCAATGCCATCACCCACAACCAGCCCAATGCCTACCTCATAGTCCTGCTCATAGACGAGCGACCTGAAGAAGTAACGGACATGGAACGGACGGTGAAGGCCGAAGTCATATCGTCGACCTTCGACGAACAGGCCACCAGGCATGTGCAGGTTGCCGAGATGGTGCTTGAAAAAGCCAAGCGCCTTGTTGAACACGGCAGGGATGTCGTCATCCTTCTGGACTCGATAACCCGTCTTGCCAGGGCGTACAACCAGACAGTGCCTACCAGCGGCAAGATCCTGTCCGGCGGTGTAGACTCGAACGCCTTGCACAAACCAAAACGCTTCTTCGGCGCTGCCCGCAACATAGAACGCGGGGGCAGCCTCACGATCATTGCCACTGCCCTGGTGGATACCGGCTCCAGGATGGATGAAGTGATCTTCGAAGAGTTCAAGGGCACGGGCAATATGGAGATCAACCTTGACAGGCGCATGAGCGACAGGCGGCTCTTCCCGGCCATCAACATCAAGAAGTCAGGCACCCGGAAAGAAGAACTGCTTCTGAGCAATGATGAACTCCAGAAAATATGGGTTCTCCGGAAGGTGATCAACCCCATGGACGACCTGGAGATCATGGAGCTCCTGATTGACAAGATGATGAAAACCAAGAATAATGAGGCGTTCCTGCGTTCAATGAATACGCCTACAAGCGATTAGTACCAGGAATAAAACAATGATAGGCTCCATCTACCTTCAAGGCGGGATGGATGTCATATCGCCGTCATACAGCCGGTTTTCTGGCATGCATGACCGGCGCGCAAGGAGAGCACCATGAAGAGCGGTATACATCCCAAGTACGAGCTCACCACCATCACGTGCGCGTGCGGCAATGTTATTGAGACCCGTTCGACGGTAAAGAACCTCCAGGTTGAAATTTGTTCAGCCTGTCACCCATTCTTTACTGGCAAGCAGAAACTGGTCGATACTGCCGGACGCGTAGATCGCTTCCGCAAGAGATACGGTATCAAGTAACAAACCGCCCAAGCGGATTGCACCGTATCCAGTCTGTCCGGAAGGACAGCAAAACCGTCGTTTCCAGCGAAACGACGGTTTTTTATTTAGAGGAATGGTTCAGCCTTGCAACAGACTAAGCTCCGGAAGCAAGAAGATCGGCGATGATGGCCCTCAGGCGCTGCAAAGCCTTGCCCCGGTGTGACACCTGGTTCTTCTCGGCCGGGCTCAGCTCAGCTACGCTTTTACCCAGTTCCGGCAGATAGACCACCGGATCATAACCAAAGCCACCAGTACCCCGGGGTGCATCAAGAAGCACTCCTTCACAGGTTTCCTGGATGGAAAAAGCACGATCCGGCCCAAGTACCAGGCTCAGGCAACATACAAAGCGGCAGGAACGGCTTTCTACCCCGCTCATCTCCCGGAGCAAGAGGGCATTGCGATCAGGGGAATCCAGCAGGGGCCCTCCTTCCCTTGAACCATAGCGGGCTGACAAGACTCCGGGCCTGCCACCGAGGGCGTCGACACAGAGCCCTGAGTCATCAGCCAGCACAGGCAAGCCAACCTGATGCCAGAGTGCCATGGCCTTGCCCATGGAGTTATCCAGGAACGTGTGTCCGGTTTCTTCAAAGTTAAAAACGAGCCCTGCATCTGCCGGAGTCAGCACTTTTACCCCAGGCAGGACGCCATGTATCTCTTCCAGCTTGTGTGCATTGCCGCTGGCCAGGAATATAGTCATATTTCCTCCACCGCTATAGTATCAACCATCCTCCTCCATATAAAGAGGGTAATATTTTTTGAGGATCCGCCCTACACCACTGTCCACTGTTCCCTTTGAAATGCCGAGGATCCGGGCAACACCCTTGTTTGACAGCATGGGCCTGGAGTTATGGATGACCTGGCAAGCCCGAAGGTACACACTGTGATCCCTGTGTATTCTGCTCTCAAGAAGCTGCCGTCTGTCGGGATCAACTTCCCTGGACAAGCGTCTCCGGTTTACACCTATGCGCACCCACGCGGAATCTCGTCCCCGCCGCCGGGAGCAGGTACGGATCGAATGCTGGGATATTTCAAGCCTGGCTTGCTGGATCCAGCGCATCAGGATTGCCCTATCCACTCCCGCCAGCCTGGACAGCTCCAGAAGTCTCGAATCATCAAGTAGATGAGCACATTTCAGGCAGAGATAGACCAAGCGTGTCCTGAAGGCTTTGGCAGAGCCCCTCGCATCATCGTCTTCGGGAAGCTGCCTGGATTCCCCGGCAGTCGGGCCAGGATCACGCAAACACCAGGAATCCCCGTAATCATACCTTGACCATGAACTGCTGGTATACCCAGAGGCATAATCGCGATATTCCTCCTCGTAACACACGGCCTGTCTATCAAATTCCTTGGCTTTGCTACGTCTGACAGAGAGCGCGATATAGCGCAGGGAAGAAGCAAGATAGGCCTCGAAATTGACACCGGTATTGATGTAGTGTTCCGGCAAGGCTTCTATGCGATGCCAGTACTGACAGAAAGCCTCCCCTACTTCATCGACACTTCTGAAGCCATAATGTCCGGGACTCTCGTACACAGCTTCTGCTACACCAGCCATGTAACATTTGCGCTGTTCCGGATGCCCTCCACGGGCAGACTGAGCCAAATCCTGCAGGCTTGTTCTGGACATGTTTTACCTCATTGTATTTTCAATCGAGAAGTTCTCAACAACCAGGAACTATGCAGTTACGATTCGTACGGCAAAGATGATAATCAAGAACAATGCCAACTTCCTATAATAGAGGTGAATCATTGAATATATGCATGAATAGCCGGGTATGGAGACGGTTTCAGTGGATTCCCCTGGTAGAAGAACCAGTCTGGCATCGCTTTTGATTGCTGAATGTGTTTTGGGAAGTGGCGTTGTTACAGTATGTTACAAAATAGAACACTGGATCCAGGAGATTACCTGGAGATTTGGTCCAGGACAGCACTCTGGAAGATGGCTCGATGGAGCACCCGGATGGATGTACAAGCCATCACGCAGACGGCTTGCCAAAGACAGGTTCGAAGGCAGCCTGGATTTGTGGAACTATATCATCCACCAGACCTTCCATGAAAAGACCTGCAGCCAGGCGATGCCCGCCACCACCAAAGGAGGCTGCAATGGCAGCCACATCAACGGTCCTGCGGGATCGGAAGCCTACGGTACAATGCGTCTGGCTTTCCTGCCGGACCACCACCGCTACTTCCATGCCATCTACAGTCATGAGCAACTGATACAACATGTCCGAGTCGCGCCCGACCAGCCCATACCGTTCCTGGTCCTTCAGATTCATCCAGGTCATGATGAGACGACCGTCATAACTGGTTTCGGCACGGGAAAGCAACTCTCCCATCAGTTTTCTGGAAGCGAAGGGTTTGCCGCCATTCATGGCTTCGAATGCTTCCTTGGGGGAGGCACCCGCAGCAACGAGCCGGCCTGCAGCCTCGAAAACCAGCGAAGAGCCTGAGTCAAGATGCCTGAAGAAGCCAGTATCCGTGCAAAGCCCGAAGAAAAGAAGTTCCGCTTCTTCCTGGTTGAGCCTGTAGCCGGCACTCTCGAGGATATCCTGTATCATGAAGGCAACAGCAGGTGAGGTAGAGTCGACGTAACGCAGTTCGGATGGTGTTGCAGCCGGCGTTCCACCAACCGCAACCGCTTCTGCTTGCCCTGATGCATGATGGTCAATTATGGCCACTGGCAATCCCGAGTGCTGCAAATCCGCAATCTGTTCTCCAAGAGGACCGGTCCGTGAGAGGGATGAGCAATCAAGGACCACAGCGGCTACGCCAGGTTCTGCGGCCCACGATGGCAACTTGTCACCAAAACGACTGGAGTAGTGTGCAATTTCGGTCCGGGTGAAGGGACCGGCAGACAACAAGGCCACGCGCTTACTCTTGCTTTCAAGATAGGAAGCAAGTACCAACTGGCTGGCTATGCAATCACCATCCGGCTCCTTGTGACCAAGGATGAGATATGACGGATATGATTCCAGAAAAGCAAGGATTCCGGAAATACGAATACTAGTATCGTGCATCGAAAATAAACTCCTGTGGAGCAGTGAGGGGGATCTGAATATGGGGAAACCGGCCTGGAGAACGCCTTTGGCTGGGGTTGACCAGGCTTGAACCCTGTCAGAAGTCCAGTTTGATGGTATCCACGTTGAACCGGTCTCCAGCATCACCATCAAGCGTGGCCCAGGTGGGATCTGTCATATTGGAAAGGGCATACAACTTGAGGTGGCTGAAATCTCCCTCGGACGTGTAATACACCACCATGTATGGGAATTGCGGGCCACGGCCAAGTATGAGCTGGGCCTTTCCTCCGGGTACAAACCATTCAACCGGCACGTAGGCATCGGCGAAATCCGCTTGCCCCTTGCGATAGAGCACCCGGTATCCATCTGAATGGCTGTATACTCTGGTCACATCGAGCCGAACGGGGTAGAGTTCCGATGGCATCCGTATTGATCCGCTTTTATCCAGGGTGGATGCGGAATCATTGTCCTGGGCAAACACAAGCCCGGTTCCACCAAGGACAGCCACCAGCAGAACCATGATAAGTGCCTTGTTCATGAACTCCTCCGTAATGACAGATAAATAATGATCAGGAAACAGAAGACCTGCAGCAGGGGATCCAGAAGACCATCTGCATTGATCTCAGGCAATTATATGCCGTGAAATGGTGATCCGCAATGACCCTTGAGCAAAAACAACTGCGGATGGCATACTCAAGACCATGGGCATACCCGAAAACACCCACGACTACATCGAGAAGACCTATAATACACTGACGACACTCTGGCCTGACAGGCAACCACAACTGAGCTACTCCGGTTGCTTCGAGTTGCTGGTAGCCGTGATACTCTCGGCCCAGTGTACCGATGATCAGGTAAACAAGGTAACACCTACCTTGTTCGCTGCGTATCCGGACATACATTCCATGGCCAAGGCAGATATAACCAAACTGGAAACCTTGGTAAGGAGTACTGGTTTCTATCATACCAAAGCAGCCAATATCATTGCCACAGCGAAGATGCTCATAGAAGACTTCAGCGGGAAGGTTCCGGATACCATAGAAGAACTGGTTGAACTGCCGGGAGTAGGCCGCAAAACGGCGAATCTGGTCGTCAGCGCCTGTTTCGGCAAGCCTGGAATCGTTGTGGACACCCATGTGCTCAGGATAGCCCGGAGGCTTGGCATCGCACCAACCGACAATCCGGAAAAAAGCGAGCGCATGATAGGTGCTTCCATAAATCCGGAACGATGGACCGCCTTCTCACATGCACTCAACCGTCACGGGAAGTTCATCTGTACCGCCAGAAAACCCAAGTGCTCTGAATGCGTCCTGAACACAGACTGTCCCTCAGCGGCCAGCAAGGCTGAACCGGGTAGCCATCCTGCAACGGGCAGGAAATCATAGCATCCGGAACACATCCTGCAGTCGGGATACTTCCGGCTTTGCGTTTACCAGCAGAGGAACGCAAGCGCCAATGATCCGGGCTCCGTTACCGGAGTG
>JAVEXH010000163.1:0-6454 GCA_034004175.1 Spirochaetia bacterium | reverse complement strand
CAGATCTGCAACAATGATGCGGTACCGGGGCTTCAACTCAGCGAGCTGCTTCTCGAGATCCTCACATATGATGAACCGGGTCCTGAACACTGCCCCCATGCTGGATCGTACTGCCTTGCCGTTGAAGGGATCCACGCAGCTTTCGCCGAGCAGCAGTTCAGTGAACCCGAACCAGTCTGCGCTGCGGACTATGCCGCCGAGGTTCCGCGGATCTGCCACATCGAAGAGTGCGGGCAGGCAGGGCGCCGCAGGATCATTTCCGACCAGCCCGCCGGATTGGAATACCCCGATGAGCCCCTGAGGTGCCTCGGTATCCGACAGCTTGCTGAAGTCCCTCTCGCCCAGGATCACCGTGTTGGCAACAGACAGCAGGGCATCGGTCTCCTCGTGCTTGCCAAAGAAGCCTTCCCGCACGAAAACAAGCTCGCAGGGACAACCGGAGCGTAGCCCGTCCTCAACCACTCGTCGTCCTTCCGCAAGGAAGAGGCCGCTTTCAGCCCTGTTCTTGCGTACTTTAAGGGAGGAGTAGAATTTAAGGTCTCTGGCAACGCCCATGGTGCGTGGATACTAGCATGGCTGGTGGGGACAGAGCTAGTTTTGCAGCATGTACTTTGCTGAAAAGTAGCTGAAATCATTCCGGCTGGACCATCGGGCGGGTTGTGGACTGGATATATGGCTTGTGGAACCCGGCCAAGCTGGACGGACAATTCTTTGCCCGGAACTGCCGCCTCTGGTATGACAGGCTTGGCGTACCGGCGGTTTCGCAGTCGCGGAAAACGGCAAGGGTGATTTTTCCTTGTTTGCCTATAGCCATGTCCGTGAAAGCCCTCTGTACGATTCCGCCATGGATATCGTGCTGGTGAATGGGAAGGGCAAGGCAGTTGCCGGTTGTGTGGGTTTCATAGACTACGAGAACGGTATCATGGAAGTGGAGCGTGTATGCACCGATCCTGATTACCGTAAACGTGGCTTCGCAGGCACTGTCATACGGGAGTGCGTAGGGCGAGGGAAAACCCGCGGCATACAGGCAGTTCAGATAAGTGGCCTGAACGAGGACACGATTCGTCTCTATGCCTCGTTTGGCAGACACGAGGCACTACACCATCTGGAGTACCGGAAACCAGCCGAGGGATAAAACTGAAGGCGTGGAAATCTTTCCAGCCGAGTTCCCAGGGCAGACCTTCCGGGCAGAAATGGGACACGTGCTGCCTGAACCATTTTGCCCTCCGAGTCGGGGATTCAAACCTGGGTGCAGTTGGACTATTGTCTATTGAACAAGTATTCAGTATCCTGAATATATGAAACTGAAACACTACACCATATCAGACGAGTGCATAGGATGCCGGGCTTGTGCCCAGGTTGCTGAAGGCAATTTCGAGATGAACGACAGCAACAAGGCCTATGTAGCCCACCAGCCAAGCACAGAGGCTGAAGAGCAGGCCTGCAGGGAAGCCCTGGAAGTATGCCCTGTAGATGCGATAAGCGTCTCTGATGAAGTTGACGCTGTGCAGGATGGGTTGACCAGTCCTGAACTTGCTGGTGTGGGTGATGGTGTATCAACGAGGGGAGATGGCCAGCCTGCTGGCGCGGATGCCGCCATTCCGATTCTGGCCCGTAACAACGTGCGGGAGACTCTGGAGCGGCATCCGGAACTCAAGCCCATCCTCCTGGCTCTGTCCCCGAAATTCAAGCGGCTTGAAAACCCTTTCATGTACAATGCTCTGACACGATTTGCCAGCTTTGCCGATGCGGCTCGGGTCAGCGGGGTCTCGATCTGTGAGATTTTGCACACCCTCAATGCTGCACTCGGGCTGGAGAAGCAGCTGATTGCCCTGATGCCTGAGTGCATTGCCTGTGCTGATCAGGAGGAGCTTGAAACCGGCGTTGCGATTACCTGGCAGGAATCGCCGGAACGTTACGTGTACAACTATGATTCGATGCCCGAGCTTCTGGGCAAGCTGACAGCCTTGGGGCCCGGTCAGAGCATCGTGATGCTGGCCATGGAGCGACCGGATGAGCTGGTCAATGCAGCCCGGGAACTTGGCCTGTTGTTCAATCTTGAAAAAGGTCGGGAATACCGGGTGTCGATATTCAATCCCGATGCTCCCGAGCCGGATGGATCCTGGCGGGACAAGGTAGCAGAATTCGACAAACTGGATGTCCGGACAATGATGACTGACCCGTTCGATGTCATCATGAAGAAGGCGTATGCGACCCCTGCGGGGAGCGGCTTTACCTTGGTCCAGGGTTTTGAGCCGCAACCGCTCATCAATATGCTGTCGGAAACCGGGTTTGACCATCATACGGAGAAGAAAAGTGACAAGGAGTACCATATCCACTTCTCAAGGCGAGTGCCAGAATCCGGAACGGTGGCTACCGATGGTCCCAGGGTCCCCGTGGTCATACAGTCAGCCACGCCGGTGGCCTGGCCGGTGATCATGCGCCTTCTGCAGTCCGAAAAACTCCAGAACGCGATCGAGATACGCGAACTGAAGGTCTGGGAAGAAACCGAAAAACACCTGGCCTGGATCCAGAACGGCAAGGCGGATATAAGTTTCTCGGCACTTATAACTGCTGCCAAGCTGTCATCGGCTGATCTGAAGATTCCGGCCCTGATAGTCTGGGATAATTTTTCCATCCTTACGCGGCACAAAGCCGCTACTCTGGCCGACCTGCGGGGGCAAACCATAGCTGTCCCGCTGTTCGAGGAGGCACCGCCAGCCAAGATCACCCGCTACCTGATCAGCGCCTCGGGTCTGGATTCCGATGAGTTCCGCTTCTCGTATGGCACGCCTTTCGGCCGGCCGGAGCGCATCTATGCCGACTTTGTTGCCGGAACCGTGGACACGGTGGTGCTGCGCGAGCCAGAGGTATCGTACGCGCTGAAAAAGTTGCAGGATCGCGGCGAGCAAATTTCTGTCATTTCCTACAATGACCTATGGAACTCCCTGCACCCCGGCTTCGGCAGTTACCCCAACGCGGGCGTAGTGCTCAAAGGCGAGTTTGCCAGGCAGCACCCGGAGCTTGTCCGTGTCTTCCTGGAGGAGTTGCGCTTGGCTGTAGACTGGGTAAACGCCCACCGTGCAGAAGCCGCAGCCTTGTGCTGGGATATCATGGGTCAGGATGTGCAGAGCGTCGATCTTTTCCTGCAGCGGGTACATTTTGAATACGCCGACGGCAAGAGACTGACCGACGTAGTCCGCAGCTATTTCGATGTCCTCAATGCCAACGGCATCACCAATCTGCCGGTCACCGACTCGATGCTGGACACGTTCCGGCTGGATTAGGGACAGTCCCCGGTCATGGAGATATTAGATATTTCTGCCTGAACTGATTCCTTTCTGTATGTGGATCCGTTGTCCGGTGGCTACGCGCCAGGGGCCGCAACGGAAAGCCCGGACGGCGCGGATGCCTGTCAAGCCGCCCCTATCAGGGAGCGGATTCTGAACGAAAAGTCTTGAAAACGTGCCGGGTCTGTAGTTCAGAGGTTTCCCATCGTGGCCACCATGACGGCTTTAATGGTGTGCAGGCGGTTTTCGGCTTCGTCGAAGACCACGGAGTGGCGGCTGCGGAAGACCTCGTCGGTGACTTCCTGCTCCATGACGCCGTGCTCCTTGCCTACGGCCCGTCCCACTTCGGTTTCCTGGTCGTGGAAGGCCGGCAGGCAGTGCAGGAAGATGCAGTCCGGGTTGCCGCTCTTGCGGATGAAATCCATGGTTACGCGGTAATCCTTGAGCTGGGCAATGCGCTCGGCGAACTTGGCTTCCTCGCCCATGGATACCCAGACATCGGTGTACAGCACGTCGGCGCCTTTGAGGGCTTCGTCGGCCTTGCTTATGTCGAAGAACTCGATCTTTCCGCCGGTGGCTGCGGCCACTTTCTTCATCTCCGCGGTGAGGGGTTCGTTTGGCCAGAGGGCCTTTGGTGCCAGGGCCACGAAGTGCATGCCCATCTTGGCAGAGCCTATCATCAGGGCGTTGCCCATGTTGTTCCGGGCGTCGCCGCAATAAACCATCTTTACCTTGTTCAGGGGTTTGGCCACGTGCTCTTCGATGGTCAGGAGGTCTGCCAGGATCTGGGTGGGGTGGTCTTCGTCGGTCAGGCCGTTCCATACTGGTACGCCCGAGTATTTTGCCAGGTCTTCCACCAGCTTCTGGGAGAAACCACGGTACTGGATGCCGTCGTACATGCGGCCCAGGACCTTGGCGGTGTCTTCAACAGACTCCTTCTTGCCCATCTGGCTGTTGGTAAGGAAGGTGGCATTGCCGCCTTCATCCCAGCAGGCGGTTTCGAAGGCGCAGCGGGTGCGGGTACTGGCCTTGTCGAAGATCAGGACGATGTTGCGGCGGTCCAGGAGGTCGCCACGTATGCCTGCGCGCTTCTTGGCTTTGAGGTCCCTGGACAGGTCTAAGAGGTAACGGATTTCTTCAGGGCTGAAGTCCTTGAGGGTAAGGAAGCTGCGGCCTTTGAGGTTGACGGGCATGGTGATCCTCCTGGTTTGCTAGTGACGATTGCTGCGGATCAGGGGGCTGTAGGCCCGCCTGGTCTTTCCGGGTTCCTTTTTGTGGATCCGGAACGGTTCCGGGTATAACACCATAAGGCACGATAGGTCAAGACTGAGGGGGTATTCATTGTGGTGTATAAAAATACAGGAGAGGAATCCTGCCCTTGCCTTGCAAGTCACGTAGTAATCTGCAAGGCTTGTTGTTATGAAGATCCTTCGGCGCATTGGTTTGGCACTTGCGGCATTTCTTCTGTTGAATGCAGCTTGTGTCCTGATTCCTGTGCGGACAAAGGGTGTCTTCGAGCCGCGGCAGCTTGCTGATCCCGACAGCCGTTTCATCGAGCTTGCGGGCGTGGATGTGCATTACAAGCTGTATCCTGCAACTCCAACGCTTTCACCCGCGGAGCGGCCCCTGATTGTGCTCCTTCACGGGTTCGGTGCCAGCCTGTTTTCCTGGCGGGAAGTGGTTGGCCCTTTGTCGGTCTATGGCGATGTGGTGGCGTATGACAGGCCGGCCTTCGGGCTTACCGGGCGACCTGCCACGTGGAAGGGCATGAACCCGTATTCTCCTGCTGCCCAGGTGGACATGGTTATCGGGCTCATGGATGCCCTGGGTGCCAGGCAGGCGGTGCTGGTTGGCAATTCCGCGGGCGGTACAGTGGCCATGAACACAGCCTTGGCCTACCCGGATCGGGTGGCAGCCTTGGTGCTGGTGTCGCCTGCTGTCTATGGCGGTGGTGGAGCTCCTGGCTGGATACAGCCCTTCTTCTGGCTCCCAGGCATAAACCACATCGGTCCCTTGCTGGCCAGGCGCATCAGCAGGGATGGCGACGATTTCATACGGTCGGCCTGGTATGACGCCGGGCGTATGGGCCCCGAGGTTCTGCCAGGTTACCGGGCTCCCCTGCAGGTCAGGGGCTGGGAAAAAGCCCTGTGGGAGCTGGCCAAGGCCTCGGCTGCATCCAGCCTGTCAGCACGGCTGCCTGAAATCACCCTGCCGGCCCTGGTGCTCACCGGAGACACCGACCGCATTGTACCCACCGGTCTGAGCATCCGCCTGGCGGGCGAATTGCCGAAGGCTACCCTGGTTGTGATCCCTGAAAGCGGCCATGTGGCCCACGAGGAGACGCCTGCGGCATTCATGAAGGCCTTCGAGGAGTTCTGGGAGGGGCAGGTAGTGTGCTCGATGGAGGAGCCTGCAGAGAAACAGCCGGGCAGATCAGGTACCGTGACACCATAATCGCTGTCTGGATCTTTTTGTATGAACACCGGGAATTTTATATCACTTCTTCTCCCATTTCAAGTCAGCTTGCCTGAAAATACTGCGGACGGTACCACTGGAACTATCCCCGCCAGCCTCTCCCACTGCGGCTCCGGCAGGTCTGCAGGAAAAAGTCCGTCTATCCTGATCGAGACCAGCCCATGGATGTAGGCCCAGGCAGCCACGGTTGCATCTATGTCGATGGCCCCGTTGTCACCAGCAGTTGTCGGTTGCAGGCTGCGCGCCAGCAGCAACAGGGAACGCCGTGCCCACTGGGTAAGTTCGGAAGGCAGGGTGCACACCAGGGATGAGCTCATCAGGCGGTAGAGGGCAGGGTGGTCTATCGCAAAGTCCATGTAGGCCCTGCCCATAGCCGCCACCGTTGTGCCTACCTGTGCAGTTCCCGGTTGAGGCCTCATGGCGGGCCTCAAGGTGGCTTTCGGGTTGGGGATGACTTGTTCAAGCCTGGTATGCAGCAGTCTGAAGCCTTCATCTGCCAAAGCGCCCAGAAAGGCATCCTTGTCCTTGAAGTGCCGGTAGGGGGCGGTCTTGGAGACGCCTGCCCGCTCGGAAAGGGAGCGCAGGCTGAGCAGCTGGGCGCCTTCGGTCTCCAGAGCCTCAAGACCAAGCCGCAGGAGTTCCTCACGCAGGTGGCCGTGGTGGTAGGTATCGGTAGATTTCAGCGCAGG
>JAVEXH010000162.1:0-6469 GCA_034004175.1 Spirochaetia bacterium | reverse complement strand
CCCGGACTGGGCAGCCGGGGTCAGACCTTATGTCGACAGCGAGCTGGATGGATTGCTGGGAATCATACGGGAGAAGGCACCTCTGGCCAGGATACGGGGACGCTGAGGGCCAGCTTTGGAAGGATGGGGTCCGGGGAAGGGAACCTTTGGCTTTTCGCAGCTATGCAAAGGTGCCCTTCCCCGGACGGGTGCTTATACTAAATTGTTATTTTGCGATCATGCCGCTGATCATGCCGCCGGCTACTTCAAGGCAGGTGGCGTTTACGGCGTCGTTCTTTATGGCATAGCGGATGGTGTCGGCGATTTCTTCGGGCTCGATCAGGCGGCCCAGATGTACGCCGGCGACGATTTTGGCCAGGGCGCCCTGGTCCATGCCTTTGACCATGGGAGTGCCGACGTAGCCGGGGGCTATGGATACGACGCGAATGCCGGTGATGCCCCGCATCTGGAATTCGCCGACCAGGATCTTGGGCCACAGGGCCACCGCGGCCTTGGTTGACGAATAGTTCAGCTGGCCGACGCCGCCTTGTTTCTGGATGGACGAGATGGTGAACAGGACACCCTTGTAGCCGTTGTTCACCATCCGCAGGGCTGCCTCGCGCAGGGTGATGAAGCTGCCCACCAGGTTCACATCGATGACGGCCCTGAAGTCCGCGGTGGACATGGCCTTTTTGACCTTGCCAGTTTCCTTGTCGGTTGACAAAAAGAGGCCGTCACGGATGATGCCGGCGCAGGGAACCACCACATTGATGGCGCCGAATTTTTCGACCGCAAAGTCCATCAGGGCGGAGGTTTCTTCATCGCTGGTTACGTTCAGTTGCTTGCCTGCGGCCTGGCCGCCTTCGGCTTTGATGTCTGCCACGACACGCTCTATGCCTTCCTGGTTCATGTCGCCTATGACTATCCTCACGCCTTCCTTGGCCAGGTAATGGGCGATGGCCTCGCCTATGCCGCTGGCACCGCCGGTGATTATGGCTACAAGTCCTTTGATTTCCATGGATGACTCCTGTATTTGAATGACTACGGTCAACGAAATGTGATTGACCAAAGGCAGTCTAAGACCAAACAGAGACTGTGTCAAACGGATTTTACTGACAGGGTGCTTTGGCATCACTCTGGAGCCCCGGTAGCGCAAGGAGGCTGTTGGAAGCAACAGGAGTCACTTCATCAAAAAAAGAGCGACGGACCAGCTGTATGGCTGGCCGTCGCCCTGTTTTCCGGATCAGCAGGATCAGTTTGACTGAACTCAGTCTTCCTCTGCCTCGTGGGTCCTGAAGGCTGCAGCAGCCTTGATGACATCGTCGGCTATCTTGCCCGAGATAGGAGCGTAGTGGTCAAAAGCTACTTCAAACCCACCCGTGCCGCTGGTCATGGCCCGAAGGTCAATGGAGTAGCGCTGGAGTTCTGCCTGGGGCACTTCTGCGTCTATCTCGACTATGCCGCCGCCTATGGGTTGCTGACCGGAAATGCGGCCGCGGCGGCTGGAAAGGTCGGACATCACGTCGCCGAGATACTTTTCCTCTACAAAGACCGTAAGCTTCATGATTGGTTCGAGCAGGGTAGCTCCGGCATTCCTGCTGGCTTCCCTGAAAGCGCCGCGGGCGGCTATCTTGAAGGCCATCTCGGATGAATCCACCGGGTGTTCCTTGCCATCCATCAGGTTGGATTTCACATCGACAACGGGATAGCCGGCTACTATGCCGTTTTCCATTGCCTGGTGGATACCCTTCTCGATGCCTGGTACAAATCCCTTGGACACAGCACCGCCGAATACTTTGTTCTCGAATTCATACATCTTGCCACGTTCAAGGGGCTCTACTTCCAGTACTACCCGGCCGTACTGGCCATGTCCACCTGATTGCTTCTTGTGGGTATATTCGCCTGAAGCCTTCCTGGTAATGGTTTCCCGGTATGCAATGCGCGGAATCTTGGTCTCAACCGCTATCTTCTGGGTATGCTTTACCTTCTCCAGGATCATGTTCAGGTGAAGTTCGCCCATTCCTGCGATGACGGTTTCCTTGGTTTCACTGTCAAAACGGACAGAGAAGGTCAGGTCTTCTTCAGAAGCCTTGTGCAGGAGTTCGGACAGCTTGTCTTCCTCCTTCTTGGACTCGGCACTGATGGCAATGGCGTGGACTGGTTGCGGTAGGCGAAGCGGTCGGAAGATCACCGGTTTATCAGGAGCGGTAAGGGAATCGCTTGTCTTGAGGCTCTGGCTCTTGGACAGGATCCCGATGTCACCGGCACACAATTCCTTGATTTCTTCCAGTTTCTTGCCTTGGGCTGTGTATAGTTTGACTACTTTTTCCTTCTTGCCTTCCCGGACATTGAGGAATTCGCTGTCAGAGGTCAGTGTCCCGCCGATTACCTTGACATAAGACAGTCTGCCCGAGAACTGGTCAATCTGGGTCTTGATGACAAGGGCTGCGAGGGGAGAGTTCCTGTCCACACCTACCTGGATTTCTTCATTGTCAGCATTTTTTACGGTTTCAGGCGGACGCTGCAGAGGGCTCGGGGCAATGGAGACGAGGAAATCAAGGAAGGCAACCATGCCGCTGTTCTTGAGTGCAGATCCTGCAAAAACCGGCACGATGCGGTTTTCGGCCAGAGCTTCGGAGAGTCCCTTTACGATCTCGTCCTGGCTCAGTTCACCCTCGGACAGATATTTTTCCATCAACTCGTCATCGCCATCGGCTGCAGCTTCGGCAAGAGCCGCCCGTGCCTCGTCAACAGCAGCCTTGAATTCAGCAGGTATGGCAGATGCCGTTTCTTTGGCATCGTGGGATTCCGGGATGAGATACGCTTTCTGGTTCAGTACATCGATGACGCCCTTGAAGGCTGCGCCATCGCCCATCGGTATGGTGATGGAAACCGTGTTGGCCTTGAATTTATCGTGGGTATCGGCCACCGAGTTGGTGTAGGAAGATCTTTCCTCATCCAGCTTGTTGACAAACACCATGCGTGGCTTGTTGCGGAGGTCCAGGCTGCGCCATGCCTTGATCGTTTCTATCTGCACCCCACTGCGTCCATCAAGGATGACAAGGGTACTTTCAGATGAGCGTAATGCCAGGATTACGTCTCCGACAAAATCAGAAGATCCGGGAGTATCCAGGATATTGATCTTCTTGCTGTCCCATTCCGCATGGGTCAGGGCTGTGTGAACGGAAATTTTCCGTTCGATTTCTTCATCGTAATAGTCGCTGACCGTTTTCCCGGACTCCAGCAACTCCGGCTTTGAAATAGCGCCGGCACTGAAGAGCAGGTGCTCAACCAGAGTTGTCTTGCCGGTACTACCGTGGCCCGCAAGGGCCACATTCCTGATGAGATCGCTTGTGTAGGCCATGAACTCGCTCCTTGATGCTTATTGCGAGGTCCTTCGCTCCGCCGTCCGGCGGGGGCCGGGCCTCCTACGAAACAGCAGAACCGTTGCGTAATAGGATAGAATGGATGATACGAGGCGATTTCCGGACTTGTCAAGGAAAAAGGCCTTCAAACATACATTCAAACATGACCATGAACCAGACTGTCATTGACATTGGCAGCGGCCGGACGGTATACACTATGCATACGGGACGTAGCCCAGTGGCTAGGGCGCCAGCTTTGGGAGCTGGATATCGTGGGTTCGAGTCCCACCGTCCCGATTTTGTGTATACGAAACAGGTCCTGTTTCAAGTCGTGCATTTCCGCGAATCAGGGATGTAACGGTGAGCATTTCCACGAAGTGGAAATGCTACGTTAAAATAAATACCGTTACTACGGTATTTATTTTAACGAGGGATCATAGCTCAACTGGATAGAGCATCTGCCTTCTAAGCAGAAGGTCGCCCGTTCGAGCCGGGCTGGTCCCAGATTTACCGCCTGTGCGTCCCACCGCATGGGCGTTTTTCTTGTAAAAGCTGAAAAAAGTCAAAATCACGCTTGTCAAAATGAAAATCAGCGATAATTTGGTATGGAGGCTATCCGGCCTTCCGGAATTGCTTTGTAGCGACTCCGGCAAATTTCCTCCAAGGAGACATACCTTGAGACTTCACAGGTCCTTTTTTGCCTTGGTAGGCATATTCCTCATTCTGACAGGGACTTGGGCCCAGAGCCGGGTTACCCTTGTTGTGATAGCAAGCGAAGGACCAGCCCAGGTGATTCTATCCGGGCGTCTGATCGGTGTCGCCAATCCACGGCTTACTGCCCAGGTAGCTCCGGGAAACTATGAGTTGCTCGTCCGGAAACCGGGACTTCCTGAGTTCAGGCAGCGGATAAGCGTTGGATCCGGTGGTCTGACAATAAATGCTCCCCTTGGTGGAGTTGCGATCCAGCCTATCCAGCCTATCCAGCCTATCCAGCCGGTACCACAGCCGATACAACCCATACAGCCGGCTCCACAACCCATACAGCCGATACAAACAATCCAGCCAGCTCCTCAACCCATACAACCAGCACCGCAGCCGCAGACCCTGCAGCAGCCACAGACCCTGCAGCAGCCACAGACTTTCCAGCCTGTACCGCAGTCCAGCCAACCAAATCCGCAGCCTCAAACCACCCAGACGACGCCGCAGCCTCAAGCCGGTGCCTCCAGAGCCCGGACCTTGGTCGCCGGTGCCTCCTATGAGTATCAGTTCGTTCCTCTCTCCGGCTTGACCAATCTGAGGGCAGGCGTTCGCGGCCCCGACCGCTTCATCATAGCCGGTGACGGTGGTACACCCTACAGTTCCACTGACGGTCGCAACTGGCAGGCTGGAAACAAGCTGCCTCTGTACAATGTTGTCGACCTGGCCTGGGGAAATGGCCAGTACCTAGCAGTCGGCGACGGAGGTCGGCTGGCAACATCAAGTGACGGGGTCAACTGGACATCCCGTACCAGCGGCTCTGGCCGGCATCTTGCCTCAGCACTCTGGACCGGCAGCCAGTACATCGTCACCGGCCAGGGTGGCACCCTCCTGAGCAGCCGTGACGGTGCGTCATGGACCTCGGTACCCTCCGGCGTATCCAGCCACCTGATGGCCGTTACCCAGGACCGGGAAGGTGGCACGGTGGCCATTGTCACCATAGACGGAACTGTCCTGTACAGCAGAAATGGCGGCCAGTCATGGCAGAGATCCAGTGTAGGTCTTGGTTCAGGCACCATACACAGCATGGTCGGCGGCCCCAATGGCTTTGTAGTCGCCGCATCCTCTGCCGATGGGCGTGTTTTCCACAGCCCTGATGCGGTAAGCTGGCGCGAGGTATATCGTGGTGACGGCAAGGCCGGCTTTGCCGGCGGTTTCTGGGATGGAGCAAACTACCTCTTCGGAAGCTTGGGGCATCTCATTGTCTCTCCTGATGGTATTTCATGGACCAGGATAGCCTTGCCCGAAAACAGGCCGGCAGGTAAATCCATCACCGGCAATGGAGTTCTGGTAACAATGAGTGGCGATGGCAAAGGCATTTTCCTGAGCCCTGCTCCAGCCATGGCCTCGGCGCCAGTAATGGCGGCGCCGGTAACGGCGGCACCAGCAAGGCCAGCACCCTCGCGTCCGGCCAACGCGGCTACGCCGGCGCGGCCTGGAGTTTCCCCGGCAACGCCAGCCAGCCCGGCAGCCCCCAGTAAAGGTGTACCTGAATCCACTGGATCTGCTCCGGCCAACCTGATTGATTCCCTGCTTACCTTTTCGGCTTATGATTCCCCGTACTTTGCCCAGTATGTTTACCTGAGGCCGGATGGCAGGATTGACTTGGAAACTTTGGGTGATGAACTGCCCAAACCCGAGCTGGACCGCTGGCGCATGAGGGGCAACAATCTGGAGTTTTATGACAAGGCCAACAAGCTGCGCTTTACCCTTGTCCTTTACAGGGGATCTGGATGGAACCAGGTCTGGAGAGTACAGCTCACTTCAAATGATCCGGCCAGCTGGAAGTCTCGACCGCCGGAACTAAGGATTGTACAATAAGTGGCAGATTGTCCGGGAGGTCTTTCCCGATGAAACAAGAAGGGGCTGACCGGAATATACTCCGGCAGCCCCTTTTCAATTGATCGTGGTGGACTTTATTTGAGTATGTAGCTTGTCAGCGGCGGGAATCCGTTGAAATAAACCGAACTGTAGCTCTGGGTGTAAGCCCCGGTCGTCAGGATGTAGGCCCGTTCGCCGATTTTCGTGTTGGCCGGCATCTCGTAGGGGGTCTTTTCGTAGAGGATATCCATGCTGTCACAGGTGGGGCCTGCCAGTATGATGTCCAGGGTGGGGCCGGTCTTTTCGAAGTAGATCGGGTACTTGATGGCTTCGTCCAGGGTCTCGATCAGGCCGCCGAACTTGCCGATGTCAAAAAATACCCAGTGGTACAGGTCGTGAGTGCTTTTCTTGGCTATGTTCACGATCTCGGTGACTATGACGCCACAGTCACCTGCCATGGAGCGGCCGGGTTCTATGATGATCTCGGGAAGCTCGTCACCGAAATTGTTGTACAGGTATGACATGATATCACTCGAATAGTGTTCCAT
>JAVEXH010000161.1:0-6480 GCA_034004175.1 Spirochaetia bacterium | reverse complement strand
GTAGATCATTTTTGGCAAGGTTTTAATGTCGGTATTGGCAGACATGGTTGGCTTGGCGTGCGACTTGTATTACTGGGATACTGTAAATCCCGCCGCCCAAATACAGGCCAATGACCTGGTCGCGCTCAAGTTCGGCCTGCCCCTGCTAGCGGTTTCCTTATGTGTTTCTTCAAGCGAATCGGCCGGACGGCCAAGACCGTCCGGCTTGCTTTGGGTTCGTTGCTTATAAAAGAAAACTTCATGTAACTGGTGAAGAGACTGTGCAACTGATCAGGGAAAATCCGCACCTTGCAATCAGGGCCAGTTGATCATCGACGCGACTGTAGCACCCAGGATATCCGGTTCCCCCATGATGTCATCATTCTGGATTAAGCAAGACGCAAAAGATAATCGAAACGCTGCATGCCGCCAGTGGCAACAGTAAGAAGCCGAGGACATACCGTAAACTGGCTCGCATCCACTTTCTGTCGTTCATCCGCGGGAGGCACAGGACAAAGCATGCAATACGGTAGGCGACCAGGCAGCAACTGCAATACCTGAGACGTAATTTGATAAATATTTAAGACTTCCTGAAAAAGTCCCAGAAGCCTTTTTCAGGAAGCCCTAGCTAATAATTCACTTTTTATCTGCAATATTCAGCTTTTTCAGGTTCCTTGCAATGACCAGCACACTCGCAAACGCAAGGATCTCGAACAAGGTGGCAGGTGCCCCTCCCAAGTTGGACAGCATCTTTATCCCGTCTATGCCGGCAAGGCCAAGCATGGCCAGGGCAATGACACCGAGTCCGACACCCCAGAGTACTTTCATCCACATGGGTGCCTCTTCCTCGTCCTTGGTGATACCCGAAGCAGTCAAAGCTGCCATTGCATTGGTTGTGGAGTCAGCTGCTGTGACAAAGCTCAGGAAGGTTATCAAAAGAAAGAAGGGAATGATGATCTTTGCCAGAGGCAAGGCACCTAATACCGCATATGGTATGGATGCGGAATTCCCCGAGTTCAGCATGGCCACCAGATCGATCTGTCCGGTAAGCTGCAAGTGGATAGCCGTTCCACTGAAGAAGGTCATCCAGAGCATGCCGAACAATGCCGGCCAGACCAGTGTATACAGAATGACATCCTTCACCCGTTGGCCATAGGCAACCCGGCCCAGGAAACAAGCTGCAACCGGTGCCCAGGCCATCCAGTTGGCCCAGTAGAAGGTAGTCCACCATTGTGGCCATTGGTCACCCGCAGCTTTTCCGGTCATCAGACTCTTCTCGAAGAACCCGGACAGATAACCACCAAGGGCTTCGGTTCCCAGGTTTATGTTGAACGCCGTAGGGCCGAACAGGATTATCACCCCGAGTATGACCCAGTACACGTTCATGTTCAGATCCGACAGTACGCGTATGCCTTTTTTAAGACCGCTTGCCGAGGAAGCAACAAAGGCTGCGATGGTCAGGCCCAGTATCACTGTCCAGGATACAATTCCGCTGGACAAGCCAAAGATGCTTTCAACCGCACCGCCCATGTTCAGGGCTCCGGTAGCAAAGGTGGCAGCCATGCCTGCGGCTATGCAGAGTAGCACCACCGCATCCACGGTCTGTGTAAGCAGGCGGTTCTCGGAATGCCGGCCCAGGATAGGTGCGAACTGGCTTGCTACAGAGAAGGGTTTGCGCATGTTGTAATACGCAAAAGCGAATACGATTGTCGGCAAGGTATAAATTGCATAGGGGGTGATTGTCCAATGCAGGAACATGGTCTCCATTGCAAAACGTACGGCTCCCGGGGAGAAAGGTGCAAGTCCCAGAGACTCAGGAGGAGCCGATATGTGATACATGGGCTCCACGGTACCCCAGAATACGACGCCCGCTGCAATGGTGGTACAGAGAGTAACATAGAAGGCTCTGAGCCGGGTAAAAACAGGCACCGCATCCTCGCCCCCGATGCGGATGTTCCCCAAAGGTGAAAAATATGCCACAAGACAACCCACTACGGTCAGGAGACCAACAAGGCTGAACACACCACCAAAATTGGCGATGAGCCAGTCGTTGGCTCCTGAAGTAACACTCAGGAAGGTATCACCATCAAAAATACTGTAGGCCACAGCTACAAGCAGAAGACCTGTAGAGGCGAAAAAAGCGATGGGGCGTACCTTCAATGTCGACTTTTGCATTTTGAACCTTCCTGACAGTGCGGTAATTGACTGGCGTATCGATTCTAATGAACGTGCTCGCAACTCCTGTGGATCGCTTTGAAGGTGCTTTCCAGCATGCCTGTCAGATCCCGGTATGAACCCTCATTGATGGCTGTATAGATTGTGTGGTTGGCCGCGTCCGGAAAGAACTCGTCTTTCTGCTTCACCATAGTGTGTACGGCCTCATCAAAATTCGGATACACCTTGGTGGCTACCGCTACGGAAATAGCTGCGCCAAGTCCTGCAGCACCGTTCACCACATTGCGCACCGTGGCAATGCCAAAGACGTCTGCAACAATCTGCATGAAGAGGTCGCTGTTCGAACCGCCGCCGCACACGATCAGCTTCTTCGGTACAACGCCGAGTTCCTTGTTCATGGCATCAAGATTGTTCTTCATCCTCATAGTGATACCTTCCATGATGGAACGGTACATATGGCCTCTGGTATGGCGCTGGTCAAAACCTATCATGACGCCTTTTTTATGAAGCTGCGTTGCAGGTGCCAGCCAGTCCGGGAGGGTAAGCAGGCCATCGGAACCGGCGGGGACGAGGGCTGCTTCCTGTTCAAGTGCCTGCTCCACACTCCGGCCGGTGCCATTGGCCTTCTCGGCAAACTCATTGCCGATGATGCCCTTGAACCAGGAGATATGCCACATGCCTCCCCGGATGCCGGTGCTCTCGTACAGGTACTTGTGGGGCACACAGGACAGGTTGGTGAAGAGGTTGTCGGTAGCATCGACAAAGTCCTTCCCGGCAACCATCGAGGTGATGTAAGTTCCCAGGGAAAGCAGGGCGGTATCCTGCTCGATCAAGCCTGAGCCAAGGGCTTCCACAGCCTTGTCATTGGCGGTAGCTACAACAGGCAGGCCCTCGGGCAAACCCGTCTCCGCCGAAGCAGCCTTTGAGACGCGCGCCAGGATTTCTCCTGGTAGGTACATATCCAGTAATTTGTTCCGTGGAATCTTGAAGGACGCAAAGTGCGCCGGGTCTTCCGACCATTTCCAGGTATCCATATCCACCGGAAACTGGTACTGGTAGGCATTGGCAATGGTATCCTTGAGTTCACCAGTCAGGCGGAAGGTGAGGTACCCGGAAGTAGAACCGGTATAACCGATGCCCGGCTCGTCCTCGAAGGTATGGTAGGCACGAATATCCATCCAGCTCATCACCGGCGCTGCCAGGGAGCCGTCGCTCTTCAGGAACACCCGGCAGCATCGGATGGAACACAGACCTATGCCTACGATGTCGGCTACATTACCCTTGAAGGATTCCATCATGCGCCGGGACGCCAGCTTGAGGCTGTCCCACAGATCGTCGTCCGGGTGCTCTACCCAGCCTGGCTTCCGTGAAATCATGGGCCGCAGAGGGTGGCTGGCGCTGCAGACCACCTGCCCGTGCTGGTCGATCATGGAGACCTTGGTACTCTGGGATCCGCTGTCGACCCCGATGAAATATATTGTGCGTTTGTCTGCAGATGTCATTGTATTTCCTTTTCAGGGCATTTGTGGTTTTCGGGCTTTGCGTGCCTTCTACCGCATCAGGTACCCGCCATCCACCGTCAGGACGGTGCCGTTTACGTAGTTGGATGCATCACTGGACAGGAAGACGCAGGCTCCCATGAGGTCTGCAGTCCATCCCCAACGGTTGGCCGGGATATGGGAAAGGATCTCGGCATTGCGCTTTGCATCGCTGCGGGTCTTCTCTGTCAGCTTGGTGGCAAAGTATCCCGGAGCGATGGCATTCACCTGGATGTCGAACTGTGCAAGTTCATCGCACATGGATTTGGTCAGTCCGACTATCCCGTGTTTGGTGGCCGCATAGGCCGGAGACCACTGGCCGCCCAGGAAGGCATACAGGGAGGCAATATTGATGACCTTTCCGCGTTTCTGCTTGATCATGTACTTGCAGGCTTCATGGGTCATCTCGAAGGCAGCCGTCAGATTGATGGCCACCATCTTGTCCCACTCCTTGCGGGTGAACTTGGTTACGTCCTCTATGTTTATGCAGATGCCGGCACAGTTCACCAGGATATCGATGCTGCCCCAGGTTGAGACGCAGCTATCGACGACTCGCTTGCATTCACCATCAGAAGTGATATCGCCATACACGTACTGGTACTTGGCTCCGCTTTCTTCCACCCATTTCTTCGTTTCTCCATCGTCATCCATAATGCTTACGGCCATCACATTGGCGCCACCCTTGGCCAAGGCAACCGAGAAGGCCTGGCCAAGACCGCTGTTCCCACCGGTTACTATGGCGTTCTTGCCCTTGAGGGAGAAAAAGTCCATCCTGAAATCCATTACTTCCATCATTCTGCTCCTTTTGAATCCATCCGTGCTGCCTCTATCTTTATCAGCAGACCTTCAACGAAGTCCCGGGCATCCCCTTCAACGACGATGTCCGACATGCTGCAGATAGGAGCATGTTTATTTGTATTAACAGAGATTACATACTCTGCATTCTTGAGCCCGGCAACATGCTGTGCCGAGCCGGAAATTCCCAGGGCAATATACAACCGGGGGCTCACGAACTTGCCTGACTGGCCTACCTGTATGCCCCGCGGTACAAGGCCGCTGTCCACTGCCTTGCGGCTGGCTGAAACCATACCGTGCAAGGCAACTGCAAGTTTTTCAAGCAACGGGAAGTTACGGAGAACTCCCCCTCCTCCGGAAATCAGGACTTCGCTGTCACGTATGTCCAGGGCATCACGCTTGTCTTTCTTTCCAAGCAGCCGGATACCAGTTTCCGGTATTTCCGGCGGATCAAAATCCAGAATCACCGTAGGCCGCGTAGCCTGGCCTTTCCAGGAAAAAGTCCGTGGCCGTACGCTCATCATGACCGGGCCCGTCCCGCGACAGATAACCTCGGCAAGAAGACGCCCACTGAAGGCAGGGCGCACCATCACCACCTCATCGCCGTCGGGATAGAGGTCCGTGATATCCGCCACCAGTCCCGCGCCCAGCCGCATGGCTGTCCGGGGGGCTATCATCCGGCCAAAGACGGTAGCCGGAACCAGGATCGCGTCAAAATCGTGTTGTCTATGAAGATCTTCAATACAGACTGCTATGGCCGCTGCATCGTAACCCGACACAACACCTTCCCTGGTGCGGACCAGAAAATCAAACATGCTCCGTGCGTTGCCACAACGGTCACTCAGGGCAAAAGCGTAGGAAACAAAACCGTCAGCACCGTACATCCTTCTGGCTGTTTCCAGAAGGTCGATGGAATCATCGATTGCCTCATCGTCGATATAGACAAGTACCTTCCTCATGGACGCAGGAAGCCTTTCTGCTTCAGGAACTGGAACACAACATCGACACCATCGGCATCCGCGTTTACAAACCGGGTGTTTTTGGCACCGTAAGACTCTGCCTGAACCCTCCTGACCTTGGTCAGCGATCCTTCCAGACCTATGACCGACGCATCCAGGCCAAGCTCATCATTGTCCAGCACGCAGATTCTATCTGTTACATCAAGACTGATATTCTCATAACGTATGTACGGCAGCTTGTGCTTCGGCAAATACTGGAAACCAAGGAACGCAGGCATATCCACAGAGAACTGCAACAATGCCTCTTCTCCGTCAACTTCAACAATCGCACCGCCGCTAGCCAGCGAGCCGGCATCAAGGCCTACAATACTGGCCATGTGTGGCATACCAAGAATTTCCGCTGTCTGTGCAGGCACCTGGGCTGTTCCGCCATCCAGGGTGTGGGTACCACAGAAAATGCAGTTGTATGATCTGGTGCTATCGTATGATTGCATACTTATATACTGTGCCAGGATCCGGCTGGTGGCCCAGGTATCACTGCCCACATAACGTGGATCAGTGATAAGTACAGCCCTGTCCACCCCCCGTCGTACCAGATCCTCAAGGTGGGGCATGGCCCCTTTCGGAGCCATGCTTACCGTTTCTATCTGCGTGTCAGGAAACTCACCTTTGACCTCCAGTGCTATGGCAAGGGCTGAGGCATCCTCCGGATTGATCATCATATGGGCGTTGTCCCTTACAAGGACATTGCGCTCGCTGTCGTACCGCAGGTTGTCTACATCAGGCACCAGTTTTACCAGGCACAGGATTCTCATGTTCTATTCCCGTCTCCACAAATCAGTCATGACACTGAATACAATTCTGCTTACTCTCCAGGCTATGCAGCCAGGGTTTTCTTGGTGGCCTTCTTCTCATCCATCTGCATCTTCCCGTAGATTCCGGCCAGTACGATGCCTACCACCGCGAATCCTGCGCTGGAAAGGAAGTATGCATTGTAGCCGCCGTTGTCACCAAAGGTGTTGAACAGGAAACTG
>JAVEXH010000160.1:0-6513 GCA_034004175.1 Spirochaetia bacterium | reverse complement strand
TCTTTCGAAACACAGCCCAGCCCCTTCAGTAATCCTGTCAGATCGGTACTGGGCGTTTTTACCGGAAAGACAGTACAGACGACCTCTCATGACTAGTCCTGGACAAGAGTCGTCAGCGAATAGTCCGCCACTACAGGGAGAATATCCTGAAGTTCATTTTCACTCGGAGCAGAGACTACGCAGATCATGTTGCCGTCATCCAGCACGGCTACACCTCCGATGCATGACGATGGCAGTTTCAATCTCAGCCAGGATCGCAGGTTCTGCTGAACTTGCTTCTGCATCACACTGGTATCCTTCAACAGCAGCGGTGAATCCAGAGTCAACAGGAGACCTGCATAGGTGGTATCAGAAGGAGATTCAGGATCCTCGGAAAAAATATCCTGCAGGATACCAAGAATACGGTGTTCAAGGGCCATTTGCTCCTGGATCCGTCTGTCAGCAAGCCTGGACAGTGCCAGACGGACTATCCGCTCTATATCGGAGCGTGAAGCAGGCTTCAGGAGGTAATCCAGGGCGCCCAAGGCAATCGCCCGCTTGGCATATTCGAACTCTGCATAACCAGTCAGGATGATCCATTGCGTACACGGTGATAGTTCCCTGCCCTTTTCCATGGCATCCAGACCGCTGAGCAAGGGCATACGTATATCCACAAAGACCAGTTCAGGTTGTACCACCCGCACCTGAGCCAACAGATCCTTGCCGTTGACCACCTGGCTTATCGCATCGAACCAGGCTACACCGGCATCGGCTATTTCTTCGAGCATGTCCTGGATGCTGTAGCGGACCAGGCGCTCGTCGTCAGCTATGATGCACTTCATTGAAGGTCATCCTTACCTCGGTTCCCTTGCCCGGAGCGCTCTTCACATTGAAAGCTCCCCCGGGAAAGGCATATCTGAAACGCCTGCGCACATTGCCGATACCAATGTGTTCCCTCTCCTGCAATTGCCCGAGATCACAGCCCACACCATTGTCTTTCACCGACAGGGTTATCATCGGCCGCTCGTTCTCCAGGGTACGGAAGGCCTCGAACTCCAGCCTGCCTTCCTTGCCGTCCAGGGGCTCCACCCCATGGATCACCGCATTCTCCGCAAGAGGCTGCAGTATGAGTCGTGGGATACGCAACTGACCGAGACCATCTTCAAGATGAAAGGTATATGAGATACGGTCACCAAAACGCAGCTTCTGCAGCTGACAGTAATTTGCCACAAAGGCAAACTCCTCTGCTATGGTCGTCTCTGTCCGTGAATCCTGGGTATAGCGCAGCATATCCTTCAGTTCGATGATGGACTCTTCCAGCCCCTTCTTCTCACCCATCCGGTTCAGGCCAATGAAGCCGTTCAGCACGTTGTAGATGAAGTGTGGCTGCACCTGTGACTGCAGGGCCTGGTACTCGGCTTCGCCCTTCTTGATCAGCTCGGCATACTTGAAGTGATTGTCAAGGGTCAGGGAAGCAAACTCGGCAAAAGTGGAAAGGCGGGTAATGCCCAGATCGGTCAGAGCCGGTGCCGGATGATGTATGGCTACGGTCAAGGTTCCCATTACCTCTTTTTCGATGACAAAAGGCAAGATCATCAGGGAACTCAGATGAGGTAGCAGCCCCTTCAGCTGGAGCTCCTGAAGAACCATAGGCTCGCCCTGAGCCATGACAGCATCAAGCTGCGGCTGAAGCAGGTCCAGGTCTATGTCATCCATGGTGCCTTCGGAGGCCCGGAGCTTCAGCTTGGTCCTGCCGGTGCTCTCGTCATCGGTACCCAGGAAATGTATGCAGGCCATGTCAGCCCAGGTCTCCTGGACTATGGTGTGCACCACATTCTGCATCAGACTCTCCATGCTGGTATCGCTGGAGATGGACCGGCCTACTGCCCTGGTCAATCTGAGGATATTGTCCACATTGGCCTTCAGGTCATGGGACAGTGAATTGAACTGCCTGGCAAGGTCACTGAACTCATCATGGCCGCTGATGCCCATGCCCTCGGAGAAATCACCCTTGGCTACCCTGCTGAAGGCCTTCTCCACCAGATGTATCTTGGAGGCGATATCCTTTGCCGTGAGCAGGGAGATGCTGATACCTGCCAGGGCTGTCAGAAGCGCCACCAAGCCATACAGGATGTACGTCTGCTTCTGAAGATTGTCGCCATAGGACCGGAACTCCCGGATGAAATAGTTCATGTAGCTTTCAAAGCTGTCCACGAAGTAGTACGAGGTATCCCTGAACTCCGAGAAAAACGGGATGAACTCCTCGTCAGCCAGGATCTCATAGAATCGGTCTTCTTCTATTGAGCCTACCCTCTCCATGATAAGTGAGATGGATTGCTCTAATTGACCAAGCCTGGCCATGGCCCGTTCATGCATCACATTTGCAGTATTGAACTGATCGGCCAGGCGCTGGTCAGTTATCTTCAGAGTAGCCTGGGAAGCCATGAACAAGTAGAAGGCATTCTGGTAATCGTAAACCGCACTCTTCCATTTGCGGACGGTGACATTGCTGCGTGGTGAATAGGTATACGATTTAAGCTGGCCATAGATTTTGGGTACAAAGAGGTCAAAGACCATGTCCTTCATCAGGCTGTGCACATCCCGGGAACGCACCTGCATCTCGATGCCCTTCTCGATGGCGGTGTTTATGCCCCGGACCCTGTTCCAGGTGACAACCCCGAGGATGGCAAACACCATGGATCCTGTGCTGAAGACCAGGGCCAGTACAACCAGCTTGGTTCTGATTCTCATACCCGGAATGATAGCATGGATTTCAGGCTCCCGGCTCAAACCAGCCGCCGGGCACCAGATCAGCCGCCGCTCCCGGCCCCCAGCTGCCTGGGTCGTATTCAGTGGGCTCGGGAATAGCCCTCAGCAGCGGGTCTACGATCCGCCAGGCTTCCTCTACATAATCCTGGCGCGCAAACCGGTAGGTCTCACCGCGCATCGCGTCTCCCAGGATTTCTGCATACGGGTCGCTGTCAGAGCCAGGATTCTCATGGGTAGCCACCAGTTCAAGCTCGTGCCCCTTGGCGGTCTTGCCCGGTTCCCTGACGGAAGCCCCAAGGGCTATGACCATACCCGGACTCAGGCGGAATCGTATGTAATTGGAGTTCAGTACCAGACCAGGCAGCACCGGTGGCGGAGTCCGGAGCTTCACCACCACTTCGGTACGCGATACCGGCAGGCTCTTGCCGGCGCGTATGAAGAAGGGAACCCCTTCCCAGCGCCAGTTCCGTATCTCCAGGCTGAAGGCGGCAAAAGTCTCCGTTCTGGAATCCGGTGCAACCCCGGGCTCGTCGGTATACCCCCTGAACCTGCCGCGGACAACCCGTCCGGCAGGAGGTGGCTCTATCGACTTGAGCACCTTCACCTTCTCGTCCCTCAGGGTCTCGGGATCGGAGGACACAGGTGGCGGTTCCATGGCAATGTTCGACAGCACCTGCAACAAGTGGTTCTGTACCACATCACGTATGGCACCTGTACCATCGTAGAAGGCTCCCCGGCCTTTCACACCAAAGTTTTCGGCCATGGTTATCTGCACGTTTTCTACATACCGGCGGTTCCAGATCGGCTCCAGAAAGGCATTGGCAAAGCGGAAAAACACCAGGTTCTGTACCGCATCCTTGCCCAGGTAATGGTCGATCCTGAAAATTTCATGTTCCGGAACACAGCCATGAAGAAGGTCATTCAAGTGACGGGCGGAGGCCAGATCACGGCCGAAGGGCTTCTCCAGTACCAGACGCATACCTGAGTCACAGCGTGATCCATGCAATTGATTGATCACCGTCTCGAACAAGTCCTGGGGAACGGCCATGTAATGCAACGGATGCTCTGCACCCCCAAGGGTAGCCCTGAGAGTCCTGAAGGTTTCAGGATCGGTATACTGTCCTTCCACATAGCGCAGAAGTTCCATGAGCCGTGGGAAGGCTACAGGGTCCAGACCACCACCATGGGTCTCTATGCTGTCCCTGGCACGTTCCCTGAGCCTCTCAAGGCTCCAGCCCCGCCTGGCTACACCGACTATTGGTACATCCAGACTGCCATTGCGCACCATGCGCTGCAGCGCAGGAAAAATCTTCTTGAACGCCAGATCGCCAGTGGCTCCATAGAATACCAGAGCATCGGAACGTAGGGGGCTCATGATGGCACCATCCTCTCTGCATCTACCTGGATTAACCACCGAAACATACTGTTCCAGGCTGGTACAGTCAAATCATTGCCTTCCGGAGCGCCTCCGTATAGAATGCAGATGAATACCTCGAAAGCATGTCAGCTGTCAGCAGGATGGGCGCGCAAGGGAGCACTAGTGGACCAGACCTTCGTTTTCATAACCCTGGGCCTGGCCCTGATCATGTTCGTCTGGGGCAGGTTCAGGCATGACCTTGTCTCGCTCGGAGCCTTGCTGCTGCTGGTGATACTGGGCGTTGTACCAGCTGACAAAGCCTTTTCAGGGTTTGCCAACCCGGCAGTCATAAGCGTTGCAGCTATCCTGATCGTCAGCGAGAGCCTGCGCAAATCCGGATTCGTGGAATATGCCAGCAGATTCATCCTGAAGCTGGGCAAGAGCCTGGCATTGCAGATCTTCGTGCTGTCCAGTCTGGTATGTGTAACCTCTGCCTTCATGAACAACATAGGAGCCCTGGCCATCTTCATGCCTGTGGCCATCCATATAACCCGCAAGAGCGGCCACGCGCCCTCGTCCATACTCATGCCTCTGGCCTTTGCTTCCCTGCTGGGAGGCCTTACGACCATGATAGGCACACCGCCAAACATCCTCATCTCGGCCTATAGGCTCGAAGCAAGCGGGAAGCCTTTTGGCATCTTCGACTTTACACCCGTCGGTCTGTCCATATCGTTCCTGGGCATAGTATTCATAACGACTCTGGGCTGGCGCCTGCTGCCACACCGGGAGGGCGACGCATCTAAACAGGACCGCTTCAACATCGATGCCTACATAACCGAACTCAGGATCACCGAAGGCTCACCACTGGCAGGAATGGCCGTGGGCGATGTACAGACCATGACAGAAACCAGAGTACAGATACTTGGCCTCATCAGGCCAATGCCAGTAAAAACAACCAGCAGGACTGTCGCCAGGATAAAAGCTCTCTTGTCACCCTTGCTCGGGAAGGCAGAAAAGAAAAAAAACCTGACCCGCCCGGAAGATGACAGTGTACTCCAGAAGGATGACATCATTGTCATCGAAACAGACTCATCGGAGATCAAGGAGTTCATCCGTAAAAGCAAGACGGTACTGGTGGGAGATCAAGGGCAGACAGACCATGGTCCGTCAACCCCGGACAATGACCGGATAGCAGAGGTTGTTGTCCTTCCTGATTCAGTCTTGACCGGCAAAACCACTGCGGATATCCGCATGCGGGCGAGGTATGGCGTCAGCCTCCTGGCCATAGCCAGACAGGACCGTACCCTGGTAAAGCGACTGGACAAGGTCGAGTTGAATGCCGGTGATGTGCTGCTTCTCAAAGGCCGGAAGGAGGCGCTGGACGAGCGTATACTGGCCATGGGCTGCCTGCCCCTGGCTGACCGCGGCTTGTCCATAGAGGAACCAAAGCAGATGGCCTTATCCATCGGCATCTTCGGTGCAGCCATCGCACTGGTGCTTACGAATGTCCTGCCCCTTCAGATTGCTTTTGCCCTGGCTGCGGTGCTGGTTGTGGCCACTGGCGTCTTGCCTGTGCAGGAGATGTGGACCAGTGTTGACTGGCCGGTCATCATGCTGCTGGGTGCGCTTCTACCAGTGGGTGAAGCCCTTGAGTCCAGTGGCGGCGTGGCCTCCATCGCCAACCTGATCCTGGCCGTGGGTCATGACCTGCCGGTCTGGAGCCTGCTGGGCATCCTGGTCTTTGTGACCATGCTGCTTTCAGCCATCATCAACAATGCAGCCACGGTGGTCCTCATGGCACCGGTTGGCATCAGCCTGGCAGGGACACTGGGGGTTTCAGTTGACACCTTCCTGATGGCCATAGCCATAGGCGCATCGGCATCCTTCCTGTCGCCCATAGCACACCAGTCGAACACACTGGTGATGGGCCCCGGAGGCTACAAATTCTCCGACTATGTCCGCCTCGGCCTGCCCCTGTCGCTGTTGCTCTGTGCCGCTGCCATACCACTGCTGTTGCTGGTCTGGCCGCTCTGAACGCGGGGAACGGCCAACAGGAACACAATATTGCCAGCAGCGGCCGACTTGCAACAGCACGTGTGACGACGGCACGTGTGACGACGGCACGTGTGACGACGGCACGTGTGACGACGTATCCAGGGCCGCCTTGTCCAAGCGGCCTGCTTCCGGTATTCTGATGTCCCTATGACGGAACTACTCCAGGAAATACACAAACGCCTCACCTTTGCCATCATATCCCATCCGGACGCAGGCAAGACGACCATCACCGAGAAGCTGCTCCTCTTCGGAGGGGCCATACATATAGCCGGGGCGGTGAAAAGCGGCAAGAACCAGCGGGCTGCAGTCTCCGACTTCATGGCCATGGAGAAGGAACGCGGCATATCCATCAG
>JAVEXH010000159.1:0-6550 GCA_034004175.1 Spirochaetia bacterium | reverse complement strand
CACTTGCACAAAACGGCGACAACAAGCTCACCACAAACCAGGCTGAACTCATCCGTGACAAATTCGATGGTACCATGGTTGATAGCTGCAGAGATGGCATCTTCAGAAACGTATCGACCATCTTTGGCTACGAGTTCGGCGGCGGCGCCAGTGGCGACGGCAGCCTTGTCTGTGGATGGTTCAATCAATACAAGCTTTCCACGGGTTACCTTGTCAGCAATGGTTATGGCCTGCGGACCTATGATCCTCTGGATACACCCAGCCTGCGTCCCTACGGCGGCTCCAAGACTCATCAATACGTCTGCGATAGCGAGCAAAGACAAGTATCGCTCCAGCAACCGGCAACAAAGCCAGCACCAGGAAACCAAGTCGTGCCCCGGAATGGCCGTTCGAATTCAACTCATGGCGGTATACACCTGCCTTGCCGATAGCCGGAACCACAACCGGATCATGGGGTAGTCCATAACGGGTACTCAGCTCTTTTATGTTGAGCACCTGGATAACCGGCAAACCTGCACGCAGGAAATCCTGAACAAGCCCGCTGCTTCCGACCTGGCCCAGCCTGCCCAACTCTACTGGACGGATGACACCTGACAGCAGAGCCAGGGTCGGATCAGCTCCCGTGGCGGCATAGTTGCCTCCTATGGTCAACAGTACATCAGGCTCGCCCCCGGCTCGGTACAGTGTCATCCGGAGGGAAACAGCTTCATCAAGTGTTTGTGGACGCAGCACTGCAATGCCGAGGGATTCAGCCCGGTCAAGGGCGGATTCCAAGGCTTCCGGATCCAGGTCCAGGCCGCGGTCATCGGAACCGCCGGGGGACAGAGCCGCAATTTCGGCGGGATAACCAGGCGGCCAGGCCCCGGCGTCCATAGCGGCCATGAACATTTCCAGAATGGTAAACTCCGGCCTGTTGGCTCCCCAGCTTGATGACCCGACAGACAGCACCATCACCGCATCCGCTCCCAGGGCGCCACAGGCAGACACCGCTGCCAGGGCAAAACCCGGAAAAGAACCAGAGGCGTTGACAGCAACCAGGCTGCCTTCCCCGACGCCGGCTTCCCGCAGGAGGGCGACCAGCAGGGCAGCGACATCCGGGGTGGCTGCAGTACGCTTGGCAGGCAGGTTGCCCTGGGTGCTGGTCAATCCGGTAAGCACTTCACCGATCAAGCCAGTTCCATGCCTGTCCGATTCAAGGTCGATGGAAAGACCCCGGTTGACGGCTTCCTGGCTGACCGCCTGGATCACCCTGGTCTGCACTCCAGCAGCTTCCACGGCCGCCTGGTCTACCGGAAGCAAACCAGAAAGCCAGGACACAAGCAGGGCCCAGACAATCAGGAAGGAACAGAGGAGCAGGAAAGGCCACCTTGATCCTGGCGAGGAAAGAAAAATACTACCGCGAACCGGGTTATACAACATATTCAACGGCCAGGGCCACCAGGATCACCAGAGCTGCCACCGCTCCTGCGGCAAGCAGGGTCTTTGGCACCCCCTGCTTGTCCATGTCCGATGCGATGATGCCAGGGATCAGCCAGCCAACTGCCTCAAGGCTGCTGAAACCTGGATTCACCAAAGGCAGGGAGAACTCGGCCAGCACCCGGATGGCAAAACCGGCCAGCAGGAACAGGGCAAAGCGGCGGCGCCCGAAGAGTATCAGGAAGCGACCTGTCAGACGCAGGACAGCCACTGTCAGCACGGCTACAACCAGGCTAAGGGCAATCCGGTCCGGCCTGTCCCGGAAGAGGGCAAGGTAGCCGGGAACAATGAGTCCACCCGGAGAGACATCGGTCAACTCTGTAAAAAGTATCCCCAGAACCACGCCGAGGACCAGATACGCTTCAGGACTCAAGACTGGCCTCCTTGGCAGCCGCATCGATCTTGCCGGAAACCAGCGACTCTGCCTTCGCGGCAGCCCAGTCATGGATATACGTACCACAACCAACCCTGTTCCCCACAGCAGCAATGAAAATATCGCCACTGGAAGAGTCAACCTGGCTTCCAAGTCTGGTCAGAAGAGTTTTCTTGCCGGAGAAACGGATAATTTCAGCCTTCACACCTGCCTCCACAAGCCGCCGGCGCTCGCTTCCAGGGATGGAACCCGCGAACACCACCTTGTCATACCGCACGCTGCCTGCGCCAAGGCAGCGTTCCAGTGCATAGTCCACAAACAGTCGGGTACGTTCCGGCCTGTCCCTGCGCAAGGCGACGAGCAGTATCCGGTCAGTATTTCCAGACACCGGCCCCAGCCCATACGTCGGTACCAAGCCCATCCCCTCCCTTTCAGCGGAGGCCAGAGCCCGCTGGGCCAGCCTGTCGCTCGACTCGGGATCGTTGGCTGCGAGGGCGTCGGCAAACCAGACCCGCTGTCCACCGTTTCCAGTCCAGCGGTACAGCCTGAAAGCTCCGGGATCCGGTTTGTGGCATTGGATTGCCTTTGCAGCTCTGTCCCTGGGCAGGCCCAGCCAGTCGGAGACGGCAAAGGCACAGGAAACATTCTCCGGCAAGTCACCCAGCCCTTCTCCTTCTCCGGGGTCGACAAATACGAAGCGGGCAACTTTTTTGGCCGCTTCTGTTTCCCACAAGGCTTTATGCACCGTGTCCGAGCTGGCAAGAGCCTTGCCCGCAGGTATGGTGGTTGCAAAGGAGCGGGCTGCAGAATCGGCATCACCCTGTTCCGAACCATGGTCCAGCCGTGCATTGGTTATGACCAGCAGGTCCGGATCAAGGAAGGCGGATGACACCAGCTGCAGTTCCGGCCTCACGGCATTGCATTCAAACACGAGGGCATCAGCCCCGCCCCGGACCGCGGCCATCAGCTTGTTCCTCTGCTCCCGGACATTGGCCGGTCCCAGCCTGCGTATGAGCCTCTCGCCCCCATCGGGCAGCAGCAAGCGTGGTTCCGTACCGGTGGTCTTGCCCCAGGCTTGGTAGCCGGCCTCCCGCAGTATGCTGTGGACCATCCGGGTCACCGTAGATTTACCCCTGGTGCCGTTCACATGAACCACCAGCCTCAGCTTGCGTCTGGCCATCCTGAGCAGCACCCGCTCGGCGGCAAGGAAGGCCATATAGAGGGTAAAAGAGCCAAGCCCGATGGCTAACTGAAGTTGACCAGCACTCATGGCGACTCTCCGGTCAGGGGGACAGTCCCCTCTCCCATACCCAGCACCTGCATAGCACCATGTACCACTGCCAGATACACCGAAATCCTGTCATCAGAAGCCATGGAATCCGGCATTTCTACAAGCAGGGCCGGTACTCCGAGCAAGCCATCCACCGCCTCCACCAGGCTGCCTGCCGGAGGCGGACCGGTAAAGGCAAAGCCTTCCATGCCTGGCAGCTCCAGCAAGGCCAGGGCCAGTTCCGCCGAAGAAGGCGATTCCATCGATTCCGTCAAAGCCGCCGAGGCCGGCACCACCAGCGCCGGACCATCGCCTTCTGTCCAGTACTCATCGCTCTCGTGCAGATCCAGCACCAGATCGGGATATACAGAGACGATGAGAGCCAGGATTTCATCTGCCCGCAGGTAGGTCGGATCGGTGGCCGCGTAGGCCGACCGGGTTGACCGGGTTGATCCGGAGTCGTTGTATTCATCAGCATCGGGAAAAGCCCGGTTCAGGTCGGACCAGCCTGGCAGCCAGCGCTGGCCGGCAGCCATGGCTTCCGGAGAGGCAACAGGCAGTATGACAAGGGTGCCCCTGAGCGGCGGCGGAGCCGAAGCCAGCCGCCTGGCAGCCAGAGGACCGGAAGCCTCATCGCCGTGCACACCGGCAACCACCATCAACAACGGACCCGGCTCGGCTCCTGCCAGAACTACCAGATCCGACCAGGATCCTGCTTTGTTGTCCGGGCTCGTGTATTGCTGGCAGGCTGGCAGGCCGGCTACTTCGGAATCTGGCTTGTCTTCAGGCCGTACGGAGGGCGAAGTACAGGCAGAAAAGGGAAGGATCATGAAAGCAAAAAACAGCATCGCCAGCCGGGCTACGGGAATGGACAAGGGAAGCACCCTGGACTCAGCCACGGTACTTCCCCTGACAAAAAGCGGAGAACAGCGCCTCATTGAACAGGCTTGAGGAAGGCTCCGACCCCGGATTCCATGAGTTCGTCATACGCGGGAATGCCGCCGATATCCAGGGGTTTGTCGGGGTATTCCATGGACAAGGCAAAGGCAAACTCGCCGATGGCGGTCAGATGCCTGCCCACCCGTTGCTCGATGGGGTGGCCGGTTTCATCGAAGGGCACGTACAAGCGCCCCAGGGCCTGGGCCTTCACGTAGTACGGGTCTATTCCTGTCAGAACCAGAGCCTCGTCGGTCCGGCTGCGCAAGCGCCCCTGGGACGGATTGGCAGTCTCCATCAGCACCGCAAGGGTATCCGTGGCATCACCCAGTTCGCGGTGGGTCAGACCCCGGAGGTTCTTCGGTGATGGCTCAAGGCCGATATTGATGTCGAACATCTCCAGGCCCAGCACGACATACGAGGCCACGGTCATGGCCCGCTCGTGGGCTACGATGGCGTTTATCACCGGATACTCCGGCGAGGCCTCGTGGAGGTCTATGCTGATGTCCACCTTCTCCGAGCGTATCAACTGGGTTATGCCGTAGCACACGCGCTCGGTCAGGGTTCCGTCTTCCCTGCCGGGGTAGCCGCGGTTCAGGTTGCGGGTTTCGTTGCCCGACAGGGTCTGGCCGCTGGCGGCATGAATGTACACATCAGGGTCCGGCCACTGGTGCACCGGGTTGGTTGCCCTTGATCCATAGCGGAAGTACCGTGTCGATCCGTCATCAAGCTCCAGGGAAAAACCCATGGGTGCCCCTTCCTGGGGATCATTATGGGTAAAGCCTGAAGCGTTTGCCCGGGGAATGACATACAGGGTTCCCAGGTTGACCACGGCGTTCTCTATGAGCACAACCGAAGACAGGAAGCTGGATGGTTCGTTGGGATGGGTTCCACCTATGATCAGCATGGATCCACCTGGTTCGGTTCCCTGGAAGATATAGACATCGGTGTCGCCCGGCGTGCCTGCCAAAGCAGGGAACCAGGCCGACAGTTTCCGGATTTCCGTTACGCCTGGTCCTTTCACCAGAGGTTCGACTTTGCGGTGTTCAAGGAAGTCCTTGCCGGCAACCAGAGCCATGGCCAGCGCCACAACCGATATGATCAGGGCTGTTGTATGGTGTTTCTTCATTGCAGCCCCCCTACTTCACCAGGAACACGCGCAGCAGCAAGGGTATGGCCACCATGGCTGCGGAGGCCTGCTTGCGCCAGTCTTTTTCGGTCCACAGATTCCAGATCGTAAGAGCCAGGATACCGGCGGCTATTGCTAGATAGACTATGGTCATTATTGGTTTGCCTCCATCATTGGTTCGACTCAATCACTGGTTCGCCTCCGTCGCTGGTTGCTCCATCAGTACATGGCCTGGATCTGCTTCGAGAAAGCTATGAACACCAGAGCCCAGATTACAATCACCAGGGATGGCACAATCAGCTTGACCAGCACCCTGGAATACTTCTCTTCCCCCACAACCTGGGCGGCAAAGATCGCCGACAGGGCGGTAGGCGGCATGAAGTCACCCAACGCGGCTATGAGGGACAGTGCGGCGGCGGTTACTATCTGGTCCCTGCCGAGCAAGGCCAGCAGGAAGGGAACGCCCAATACACTGGCAGAACCGAAGGACGACACGGCTCCGAACAGGGGCATGGTCACGGCTATGGCCACGAACAGCAAAGCCTGGGGTACTGAAAGGGCGCTTACCACCACGAAGCCCCTGACACCGGTCAGGGTCATCACCTGGATGAACATGCCAACCCCGGCCAGGATACCCAGCACCGGCAGGGCATCGTTCACCGCTGCCTTGGCTGCCTGCAATATGTTGAAACGCTTGCCCACCACACAACCCAGCGCAGCACCGATCAGGAAGATCACCGGAAGGCCCATGCCGAATACACCAGGGACTACTTTACCCAGAACCATGAGGGCAGCAACCACCAGGATGGGTATGAAGAGCCGCGGCCCGTATTTGCTGTATGTGGCAAGGTCAAGTTTAGGAGCCAGATTTTCCCAGGTTGTCTTCTTTACGTAGCGCAGGCCAAACCACCAGGAGAACAGTATGGCCAAGGGCATGGTAAGAAGCAGCAGGGGCACCTCAAAGCCCACAAACGGCATGTCTATGCCGCCGCCTATGATCATGGCCGGAATGTTCACCGGAGGCGCGATCATACCCAGGATTCCCGCCATGGCAATGAAGGCCCCGGCGCTGGCCATGGGCATACCAAGGATCATGAGCACCGGTGCCACCACTGCACCAGCCGTCAGAACCGAGGCACTAGAACTGCCGGTTATCATGCCCGGGAACATGGCCACCAGCATCAACAGGGGCAGGAGCAGGACAGGCACCCCACGGAATCGCTTTATGATGACGATGTTCAAGGCCTCGAGGGCTCCGCTTTCCTGCACAGCACGCATGAAGATCATGGCCGTAGCTATGACCAGGATGGTATCGACGTACCCGAAGGTGCCTTCCACCAGATGCCTGATCCCGATTCCGTTGCCG
>JAVEXH010000158.1:0-6574 GCA_034004175.1 Spirochaetia bacterium | reverse complement strand
GGGCAGATATATGAGGAGCCAAGAGCTCCCTTTAGCTGTGATTTATCGTCAAATCAACAAATAGCTAGAAAACATGTGATTAAAGGATCCTGAGCACTTAGAAACAATGGTTTTTAGAGGTGCCCTTATGTCCCCGCTTACTGGTTTTGGAACAAATCCTTCACGTACCGTCCCACCTACAATCACGCAGTCACTGCCCATCGCGGTGCGGATGGCGTTGGCTGAGATCCGGTAGGTAAGGTCCTCGTAGTACGATAGGGCATAATCAGCGGGGATACCCAAGGCTCCGGAAAAATGATCCGTGAGGCTTTTGCATAGGTCAAATTGCAGTGGTGGCCGGTCCGGCTTGCCAGGCACGACATGGAAAGCCTTCAATACACGTTCTCTGCTGTTCATTGTGTTACTCCTGATCAATCCATGTGGAATACTTCGATCAACGGGATCGACACCGGCGAGCTGTCGGGATTTGCCTGCATGACATCAGCCATGAAAGCCCACCATTTCTTGACGATTTCAGTACTGCCCAGATCCTGTGATCCTGATTCGCCTTCCTGTTTCTGTACGGCAAACAGGGTGTTGGTTTCTTCATCAAGAAAGATCGAGTAATCCCGTACGCCGGCTTCGGTAAGCAAGCGTTTCAACTCCGGCCAGATTTCATCATGGCGTTTCTTGTATTCTTCCCTCATGCCGGGAAGCAACTTCATCTTGAATGCCTGTCGTTTCATTTCAGAACTCCTTCAAGCGAAACTTGTTGCTGTTTTTTCAGTTTACGCCAAGCCTTTGCCGTGTTCAGGAATCCAGGCAGTAACACTGCCACAATAAGCAGGGTTCCTGTCGTTATGATCATGGCCTTTGCAGACAGGTTGACCAGTCCCATGCCGAACTTAAGGTAACCAACCAGGAAAATTGCCATGAGCACACCAAACAGGTTCCCCTTTCCTCCCGAGATGGATACACCGCCAAGGACCACCAGGGTTATTACTTCCATGTCATAACCAAGGGCGATGTTGGGTCGTGTACTTCCGATCCGTGAAGTAAGCAGAATAGAGGCAATGCCGCAGAACAGACCCATGAGGACAAAATTGATGAATCGTATCCGCTCGACATTCACACCGCTGAAGCGGGCTGCCTCTTTTGCATTCCCGATGGCATAGATCTTACGCCCATACCTGGTCTTGTGCAGAATGAAGCCCATAACCAGCGCAAGCACCAGAAAAAAGACCAGACTGAAGGGTATGAAGGTTTCACCTACATAACCCTGGCCAAAATAAGCAAAGGTTGCTGGATACTGGGTGTAAGCCTTGTCGCCAAGTACAGCCTGGGGTATGCCCCGGAAGATCGATTGGGTAGCAAGGGTCACCGCAATGGATGGCATTCCCACTTTGGTTACAAAGATCCCATTGAACAGACCAGCAGCCAGACCAACCAGCATTCCTATGGCAACCAATGCGATGGTATCCGCTCCATTGGCCGAGGCGTAACCCATGGCAAAGGAACTCAAGGCTATTATGGAGGCCACAGAAATATCTATGTCACCTGCCATGATTATGAAAATCATCGGCAGAGCCATGACTGCTTTCTCGGTAAAGGTGAACGTGGTGTTCAGCAGGTTGAAGGAATCCAGGAAGTATGGCGTCAGATTGGTGAAGTAAGCAAATACCAGGATCAGCAACAAGCCAAGTATCACTTCCCATTGGGTAAACAATAGGATGAGCCGTTCCTTGAGGCTGCCTTCATCAATAAGGCGGGATGCACTCACCAGCTTTCTGGCCGGATCTTCCTTCATGGGGTTTTTCGTTTCACCCATCATGACAACCTCTCCTGCAATAATTTATTTGCTCTTCGTCTGCTGGAAATTGTGTTTACAAGCATGGCAAACAGGACGATGGAACCTTGAATGAACAATTGATAAAATGGCGACAAATTTATCACAGGAAGGGCATTATTGATGACTCCGATGAACAGTGCACCAAGGATTACTCCGGGAACCGCACCTGAACCACCAGCTATGCTCACACCGCCTATGACGCAGGCAGCCACCGTCTGCAGTTCAAAACCAGTGGCCGTCTCGTTCACCGCCGCAGCATAGCGTGCAGTCCACATCACACCTGCCAGACCACTGACCATACCGCTGAGGGTAAAGATCATCATGTTTATCCTGCGCTCGTTCACACCAACGAATTTGGCTGCTGTCTTGTTTCCACCTATCGCATAAACTTCACGTCCGCTACGGGTATAGTTGCTCAGATAATAAAGCAGTACCGAAACGATTACGCCCCACCAGATCAAATTGCTGATGCCCAACAAGTTGCCATGAGGTAACTGCATATATGACTCCGTCATCTCATGAGCTGTAACCCACTGTCCCTTGCTCAGTACAAAGGTGAACCCACGGAAAATGCTCAGGGTACCAAGTGTAACAATGATGGGCGGAACCTTGCCAATGGCCACAATGAAACCGTTCAGAGCTCCCAAAGCAGTACCGATCAACACCCCTGCCAACAGGATTACCAGTGCCGGCAGAGCTGGGTAAGCTTCATTCAGCAAGGAAGCGGCCATGCCGGAGAGTCCGATCATGGATCCAACCGACAGGTCTATGCCTCCAGCAAGAATCACGAAGAACTGTCCCAGGGAGACCATCACCAGAATTGAAGTATCATTGACAATGCGCTGGATATTCTCCACTGATACAAATCCTGGCGATCGAAGTGTTACGATAGCCAGCAGGAGCATCATCAGAAGCACAAGACTGGTTTCACGTCTGCCTTTGAGTTGCTCTATTTTAAATTTTCCCAACAGCGGAATCGTTTTCATGCCGCACCTCCACTGGCCATGTTTCCAGTGGCCGCACGAATGACCTTGTCCGCGTCGGCTTCATTTCTGCTGAATTCCGCTTCCAGGATGCCTTCATGCATAACCAGTATCCTGTCAGCCATGCCCAGAATTTCAGGAAGCTCTGATGATATAAGAATTACTGCCAGACCTTCCGATGCCATCTCGGATACAAACTCGTGCACCGCCGCCTTGGTTGCCACATCAATGCCTTTTGTCGGCTCGTCCAGGATCAGTATGCGAGGCTTTGTTGCCAGCCACTTTGCCAGCACCACCTTCTGCTGGTTACCGCCAGACAGGGTGTCAACATCCACATGCCAGCCTGCGGAGCGTATCTCCATCTTGCTGCCATAGGTCTCTGTTATCTTGTTTTCCCGCTTCCTGTCCAGCACGCCGAAGGGAGATATGCTGTCTATCTGGGGAAGCGTAGTATTCCTTGCTATGCTCATCTGAAGGATTACACCCTGACCCTGCCTGTCTTCCGGAACGAAGGCCAGACCATGGCGCATGGCTGCGCCCGGGGAACCGGTTTCCAGCTCTTTGCCGTCCAGGGTAATGGTTCCACTGGTCTTCCTGTCTATGCCGAAAATCGTGCGCATGACTTCGCTCCTGCCAGCTCCTATCAATCCGAAGAAGCCAAGGATCTCTCCTTGATGCAGGTCGAATGAAACGTTGCTGAAATATCCGGTCTGGCTCAGGTTGCGCACGGAAAGGACGACAGGCCCTATCGGAACATTCCGTTTTGGATACATCTGGTCCAGACTGCGGCCAACCATCATCTGGACAATGGAATCCACACTGGCGTCTGCTATTTTTCCTTCACCAATGTATTTTCCATCCCGGAGTACCGTGTAGTGGTCGCAGATCTCGAAGATCTCGTCGAACTTATGGGAAATGAAAATGATGGCCTTCCCTGCCTGTTTCAGACGACGCACTATCTTGTACAGATCCTCTACTTCCCGCATGGACAAGGCCGAGGTTGGTTCATCCATGATCACCACCTTGGCTTTGAGGGACAGGGCCTTGGCAATCTCAACCATGTGCCGCTGTGCCACACTCAGGTTGGTGACCAGGGTATTCGAATCTATACCCAGATCCAGCTCGTCAAGCAGTTTCTGGGTTTCCGCATGCATACGCTTCCAGTCTATGGTCCCGAAACGTGGATGTACCAGATGGTGCCCCATGTAGATGTTCTCGGTAACCGATAATTCCGGAAACATCGATGCTTCCTGATGGATGGCGGCGATGCCTACCCGCTGGGCATCAAGGGCATTTCTGAGCACCAGTGGAGCACCTTCATAAATCAGCTCGCCCTGGGTAGGGAAATAAACCCCGGTCAGTATCTTCACCAAGGTGGATTTACCAGCCCCGTTCTCCCCTATCAGCGCGTGCACCTCGCCTGCCCGCACGGTGATATGAACGCCATCGAGCGCCTTTATACCGGGGAAATATTTGGTCAGCTGCTTTACTTCCAACAATGTCTGGGACAAAGATCGCTCCTTATGATGGCAATCACGGAGGAATCAAAGATACAACCTGCCGTGATTCTGATTGAAAAAGGCCTGATGCACTGCAGGATGCCAGGATCAGGCCTTGATGTACCTAACTACCGAAGTCTGAGAGGACTAGAACATCTCCGCAAACTTGGCGATGTTGCTGGCGTTGAACACGAAAGGAGTGCCCATGACCGTGAGGCCGTCGGCACCGACCGTGATATCTCCCATCCGGCCAGCCTTGATGACTTCTCCGGCCTTGCCGGTGATCTTGCCGGTGACCAGGGCCTCAAGGATGTAGGTAGAGGTATAGCCAAGATCAATGGGATTCCACAGCGCCATCTGGCCGCAGGTTCCATTCTCGACGTACTGCTTCATTTCGGAAGGAAGTCCAAGACCAGTCAGCTGTACCTTTCCCTTCTTGCCTTCATCTTCGATGGCCTTGGCAGCAGCCAGGACGCCGATGGTAGTGGGGCTGATGATGCCGGCCAGATCGGGGTACTTCTGCATGAGGCCAACCGCTTCGCGGTAGCTCTTGTCGGAAGCGTCGTCGCCGTATACGACTTCCACAATGGACATGTCCTTGTACTCGGGTTTCTTGATCTCTTCCTTCATCCAGTCTATCCAGGCGTTCTGGTTGGTTGCCTGGGAAGTGGCTGATACGATACCGATCTTACCCTTGTACTTGGTCAGCTCGGCTATCAGCTGAACCTGCTGCCTGCCGATGAGCTCTTCAACCGACGGAACGAGGTCTATGATGCGTCCGCCTACCGAGATGCCGGAGTCGAACGAAATGACCTTGATGCCGGCGGCCATGGCCTTCTTGGTAACGGGAATCAGGGCATCCCTGTCGTTGGCAGAGATTGCGATTCCGTCTACCTTCTGGGCAATGAGGGACTCGATGATTTCAATCTGTCCTTCAGCGGTTGAAGCTGCGGGTCCCTGATAGATCGAGGTTACATTGCCGAGTTCAGCAGCTGCTTCCTGGCCACCATCTGCAACAGCCTCGAAGAAACCATTGCCCAGACTCTTTACCAGCAGAACCAGGCGAAGCTGGCCACTCGGGGCAGCTTCTTCTTTGGCACCGGCCGCAAAGACCGAGCCAGCACCCACGAGGGCAATTACGAGCATGATCGCCAGCACTTTGTTCTACATATACCTTCTCCTTGAAATGAACGTTGATAAACCTTAGCATTGTTTTTTAAAGTACCGTTAGGACGAATATCTCTGATGAAGGTACCAATTTCTCGGATTTCAGGTGAGTTGCCTCATCTCCCGGCATGTTCGAATGGTACATGGCCAAAATGCTTTTTGAACAACACCGCAAAATGTCGGCTGCTTACATAGCCTACTCTTGCAGCCACTTCCTTCACGGTAAGCCCCCCTTGCCGCATGAGCTCATCGGCCTTTTTCATGCGGAGGCGGGTTACATACTGGGAGAAGCTTTCTCCCATCACACGATTGAATTCCGAGGACAGATAGTTGGGTGTTATTCCCATCGTGTCGGCCAACTGGGCCAGGCCGATCTCCCGGGTATACTGTTCGGCAAGCAGATCCAGAGCATGCTGGACAAGCTGGCGCCGCCTGGCTGTCTCGTTGGCCGATGAAACTGGCAGCAGATCCCTGCCACACCAGGTTATGACGACATCCAGGGCAGGCTCCGGCTGCAGCAGGCAGAGGTCCAACCCGCTGCGGATTTCAAAGAACCGGCACAGATCACTTGTACTCCACAGCTGTTCCAGTTCTGCACGATGATGGTGAAGCACCTGCACTGTCTCCTCAGGGACAAGCTCCCTGTTTCGTATGGCCTTGTCAATCCGGGAAAGGACAGGTCGGACCTCGCCAAAGCCAGTTGCCAGGAATTCCTGCAAACCACCCTCAATGATCCGTCCCAGGCCGCCATGGATCCGGAGACTTGAATCTTTCGAAACACAGCCCAGCCCCTTCAGCAATCATGTCAGATCGGTACTGGGTGTTTTTACCGGAAAGACAGTACAGACGACCTCACATGACAAGTCCTGGACAAGAGTCGTCAGCGAATAGTCCGCCACTACAGGAAGAATATCCTGAAGTTCATTTTCACCCGGAGCAGAGATTACGCAGATCATGTTGCCGTCATCCAGCACGGCTACACCTCCGATGCATGACGATGGCAGTTTCAATCTCAGCCAGGATCGCAGGTTCTGCCGAACTTGCTTCTGCATCACACTGGTATCCTTCAACAGCAGCGGTGAATCCAGAGTCAACAG
>JAVEXH010000157.1:0-6583 GCA_034004175.1 Spirochaetia bacterium | reverse complement strand
CCATGATCCGCAAGTGCCCGAGGATTTCGGCTGTGGTCCTGTCTGTGTCACCATCGACCATATCGACGATACCATTGCCGGCCAGCTTCTTCTCCGCCAGTTGCCGGTGAAGATCCAGGGCAGCCAGCGGGCTCTGTATCTCGTGGCTGATGGTCCTGGCTGCCTGCCCCAGAAGGGCAAGACGCTCCTGGCTGTCCAGCTGTTTCTGCACGAGTAAAAGCCGCCGGGACAGGATGGTAAAGGCCAGCACCAGGCCGCAGAGCAGCACAAGACCGGCATACAGGCCGATGTTCCTGCGCTTCTGTTCTGCCAATAAGTCACTGGGATCATACCAGAGCAGTATCTGCCTGCCTGTACCAACATCGGCCCTGGTGAAGCTGGCAAAGCCTCCGCCGCTTACCTGACGGTGGTACACCACCACACCGTCCTCGAACCAGTAGCCGTTGGGCTGCTGTATGGCTGGATCCTCGATGAACCTACCACCGGAACCCAGAATCTCGCCGCGTCCACCCAGAAACAGATACCCCAGAAGCTCGGAAGGAAAATCCGCTTCCTGCTGGCTTCCCAGTTTGTTTATCACATCCACACTGACCCGGTACAACTCGAAGGACAGCCGCTCTTCATCACGGTCCACCAGGGACTGTATGAGGGTACGCCCCCCTGCAAACAGGAGGGCGGCTATCAGGAAACCACCAATAAGGGCACCGTTGCGCAAAGAAAACCGTGCTGCGGCCAAGAAGCCTCCCCATTCAGGATGTACTGCACATCCAGGTTCGCCGAGGACGATTGTATTGCCTTCTGCAGATCCTGTACATCCAGTTCCAGTCAGAGGCTCATAAGCTGGCTTAGGCCAGCCCGCACTGCACTGAATGCAAGTCCTTTGCTCAGGCAGAAATCCTTTACCGACTGGATCTTCGGGCCCATGGGCATGCCCAGCACCGATTCGATCTGGGCCTGGGTAAGACCCGCGGCCATCACATCGGCAAAACTGGTCTTGCCCTGGAACACGAAACCGGTGCCGCTGACCGCGACTCCCCCTGCCCCTCCCATGGTGCTGCCTGTTCCACCGGCGTTGCCAATCCCGGTACCAGTTCCAGTACCGATGGCAGGTTCGGCGAGGGTGTGATCCTCCGCAAGTGCCGCATCAAAGGCCATGGTCCTGCTGGCAGCAGCCTTGCTGATAAGTTCCTGGCGCTGCTCATCACTCATGCCCGCTCCCAGGGTAAGGATCATGTCGATGGCAGACTCCGGCAGACCGGTAGCTTCTTCGGGAACGAAGGGAAGGCCGGTCATGCGGGCCACGAACAGTTTTACCGCATCTGTACCTATGTCCAGAATCCCACCGTTCAGACCAGGCACCTCCCCGTATACGGTATCAGCAAACTTGGCAGTGACCACTCTGGGATCGGCAGCCTGTATGCCGAAGGCCTCGGCAATCAGGGCCGCCGGAATCCTGAAATACGTTTCGATGTTTCCAAAGCTCGTGCTGCCCCGGATATCAGCCGGGTCGTACATGCCCACAAAATTGCCCTGCCTGAGCACTGCGGGTGCCCCGCCGCCGCCAGTGGTCTTCCACCAGCCCAGGCCCCTGGCCAGGCCTATGCCGCCGAAAATCACCAGTACCGTGCTAATGGCCACCACGGTGTTCATGGAAGGACGGCGTATGGATAAAAGCTTCATGACTGTGCTCCTTCTTGGGACGTGCCGCCGGTGATGGCAGGCAGCTTCCATTCAACAGTGTTTGCCACCGGACAGACCCGGTCACTGGTACATTCGCCGCAGCTGATGCACTGGTGGTCAAGGATGCGGCCCTTGGTGGATACCTCTATGTTCATGGGGCAGACACGGTTGCAGGCTTCACAGTCCACGCAGCTGGATTTCTCACGCCTGATGCCGAAAAGACGGAATATACTGGAAACCCCAAGTACAGCGCCCATCGGGCAGGCATACTTGCAGAAGGGCCGTTCCACGACCAGGCTCAGGCCTAGCACCAGGGCCAGGGCAATGAAGCCGGTTATGGCTACCTCACCGGTCCAGAAATTGAACAGGGCGTAGTATGGATCGTACTCCTTGAACACCAGCACACCGGTGGTGGCTGTCATGTACACGGTCCAGACCAGCATCCCATATCTGAGGTAGCGGAGCCAGGAATCAAGCTTCTTCGGGACCACCCGGTTGTACGACTTCGGCAGCAGCTTCCTGCCCAGCCTGCCTATCCATTCCTGCACGCTGCCGAATGGACAGACCCAGCCGCAGAACACCGGCCCGAACAGCACCGCCAGTACCACCGTGAGGCCTAGCAGCACCAGGGCAGATTCATGGATCTGCCTGACCAGCCGGCCCGTAGTAGCCAGATGCCACAGGGTAACCACGCCGCCATAGGGGCAGAGTGCATGAAGGCTCGCGCTACCAAGCAGCGGAATCTGTATACCCCGCTCCACCAAGGTGTGGTTCACCGCACCCAGGGTGATGATGAGCAGGAAGAAAATCTGGATGGATCTGCGGACCCAGACCGATCTGGTTTTTGTTCTCATGAGTACCCCCGCTAGTTATAAAGCAGGGGGCGTGCCAAATAGTGCATAGAGGATAATATATTTTATATTTGCTTATATAATAGATAATTGATATCGAGGTGCTTGCCAAAAACTGCCTCGGGCAGTCTGCGAAAGAGTGTGCAGATTTTGCGCACTATCCGAATCATTTTTCTACGGTGGCAGAATCTGCACTTTACACGGACAGGCCTCTACACCCAGCCCAGCCAGCCGTACAACTGCAGCACCCCGAGTCCCATCGCCGTTACCAGCAGGGTGGAAGGCAGGCTGAAGCGCAGGAACTCGAAGAAGCCCAGCTCGTGCAGATCCCGGGACTTCTCGGCCACGATGATGTTGGCCACCGACCCGATCAGTGTCAGATTGCCGGCCACCGTGCTGGCAAAGGCCAGGGTGTACCACATCAGGTCGGGCTCGGGCAGCTGCCGCAGGGTGTCTGCGATGATCAGCACATACGGCACATTGGAGAAGATGTTGGATGCCAGCACGCTGATGCCGCCGAACAGCCAGATATGGCGGCCCGAATTGCCAAGGAACCGCGTCGCACCGTCGCTTATAAGCGCTGTAGCCCCTGAGACCTGCAAGGCTCCGGTGACAACAAACAGCCCGGCAAAAAACAAGAGCAGATTCCAGTCGATCCGCCGCAGGACAGCGGCTTCGTCGCGGTTGCACAGGAACAACAACAGCACTGCACCGGCCAGAGCGGTCCAGGGCAGATCAGGCAGGACAAAGAATCCGGCCACCACCAGCACGCTGACCACCAGGGTCCGGCGCCGGTATTTCGGCTTTGCCAGTCCTTGCCCCGGCTCCAACACGGATCCCAGCCCGGGAACACCTGTTGGCCCGGAGCCACTATGCCCAGTGGCATCAGCCTGCAATCCTGATGCACCGGACAAGGCCTTGCGGTAGAGAACCAGCAACAAACCATAATTCACCGCCAATCCCAGCAGCCCGATTGGCAGCATCAATAGAAAGAAACGCCCATACGCCAGGCCTGACAAGGCCCCGATGATCATGTTCTGCGGATTGCCGGTCAAAGCCATGGCGCTGCCGATATTGGATGAGGTTGCCAAGGCTACCAGGAAGGGCAAGGGAGGCAACGCCCGCCGGCGCAGCAGCAATACCAGCAAGGGTGTGAAAAACACACAGACAATATCGTTGACAAGGAAGGCCGAAAGTATCCCGGATCCGAAAACCAGGATGGCCAGAAGCCCAGCCGGCCTGAACCGCCGACGCTCCAGCCAGGCCACAGCCAGATCAAAGAAACCAGTCTCGGCAAGATGCTCGGTTATGACCATCATGCCCAAGAGCAGGATGATCGTGTCCCAGTTAACCAGGGTAAAGGCCTGCTCAGGCCCGATTACCCTGGCAAACACCATCAGGACAGTGCCAAGCAGGACTCCTGCCGGCCGCCCGATACGGATCAGACGGAGCCGCCGGCCGGAAATGAGCACATAGGTCACTGCGAATATAATGATTGAAGTCAGCATTTGGAGAACTCCTCAGGCAGGATCACTCTGTATATACCTGAAGGGGTGGCAAGATCCAGCCTGACTACCGGAACTGCAGAAACACTGGTGGCACTACATGAATTGATCAGTCCGGATTCAACTAGTTGTCATAGAAGGATCCAGAAGTTCGATATCATCTTTCTTCCAGGCAAATAGTTTGCCGTCCTGTACGTCCAGTTACAGCACAGTCCCGGCTTTGACAGGGACTGAGACTGATCCTTGTCTGAACCTGATACCTAAGCAGAGGACAGCTGCACAGCAATACAAAGCTATGGTACATGGAACAAAAGAGTGCAAAACAGTACATCAAAGTGAAAAAGCTTTTCATTGTGCCCTTTGGCAAACCCAATATACTGGGCCTGCAACCTATGAACGAGGGAGATTCAGTGGAAACACGTAAAATCAGCATTCAAGCAATCAAGATCAGCACCTCGCGGTTTTTCCATCGACAGGAAAGCAGTATAATCCTGGCCTTGGTCATTTATGTTCTTTTCGTTGCTTTTGTTAATAACAATTTCATATCAAGCGGAAACATCTTCAACATATTCCGCTCGTCCGGATTTTCCCTCATAGCAATATCCGGTATGACCTTGGTATTGATAACCGGCGGTCTTGATCTGTCCATTGGTTCCGTGCTTGCCCTTGGAGGTGTGGTAGCTGGGATAGTTTCGCGGAGCGGAGCACCAATCAGCCTTGCCATACTGGCTGGTACTTCTGTAGGTACAATCGTAGGCGCTATCAATGGATTGATAATAGTAAAGGTTGGCATACCTCCGTTGATCGTTACCTTGGGCATGCAATACGTGGCCAGAGGACTTGTTTCAGTTATCACCAAGGGTGTTCCTGTTTATCCACTACCGAAAGATTTCACAAAACTGGAACATTTCAAACTCTTTGGAATAATCCCCACAGTTGTACTGGCAGCAATGTTCATGGCAGTAATTCTTCACAACGTGCTGAAGCACACTCCTTTCGGGCGGTCAGTATATGCAGTTGGCGGTAACGAAGATGCAGCCAGGATTTCGGGAATAAACACCAACAGAACCAAACTATATGTCTATCTGATCGCTGGCAGCCTCTCCGCTCTGGCAGGGGTTCTCATGGCCATGCGTCTGGGATCAGCAGAAGCTTCGGTTGGATCAGGATTTGAATTGACCGTCATCTGCGGCGCAGTAATCGGCGGGGTCTCAATCATGGGAGGATCGGGTTCAATACTTGGCGCCATACTTGGTGGCCTGTTCATGGAAGTACTAACAAACTCGCTCACCCTCATGAGAATTTCGGTATACTGGCAGCAATTGGTGGTGGGAACCATCCTGATTCTGGCAGTCGTAGTGGATAGATACAAGCGGATGATCATGATGCGCCAAAGCATCCGAGCCAGGACCTAGATCATGAGTGATAGTACGCACGATGTGCTGCGCATTGAAGGTGTTACAAAACGTTTTCAGGGTACCGTTGCACTGAAGTCAGTATCGTTCACACTCCGGAATCATGAAATTCTGGCAATCATCGGAGAGAATGGCGCGGGCAAATCAACCATGATGAAAATCCTGTCAGGATTGTATCCATCTTCTGGTGTAGAGGGAACGATCTGGATCATGGGTAAAGAGGCCAGGTTCCAGAATCCCATAGATGCTGAAAAAGCAGGCATCGCAATGATCTATCAGGAATTGAATCTTGAACTGGATCTGAGCATTGCAGAGAACATCTGCCTCGGTGCAATGCCTCTCAACAAGTTTGGTCTGGTTGATTGGGCTGCAGTCAGGAAGACAGCGACAGACGCCCTCGAACGACTTGGTATTGTGATAGATGTGAATGTAATAGCACGCAACCTGAGTCCCTCGATGCAACAACTGGTATCTATAGCCAGAGCTTTGTCAAGGAATCCATCCATACTCATCCTGGATGAACCAACCTCGGTGCTTACCTCCACCGAAACAGAAAAGCTCATGCAAATTATTACAGGACTGAAAGACAAAGGCTTGAGCTGCATTTACATCAGCCACAAACTTGATGAAGTATTCCAGCTCTGTGACAGGATTATTGTATTCAGGGATGGATGCTACATCAGCGAACACACCAGGACAAACGGCTACAAGAGCACGGAAATAATCCAGGAAATGATCGGCAGAGATCTGGAAGTGATGTACCCCCAGATAGAACATTCTGTGGGCAATGAATTGCTTCGTGTCGAACAACTGAGTGTCCCACACCCTACCGCCTATGGGAAGAACATCATAGAGGATGTTAGTTTTACCTTGAATAAAGGGGAGATTCTGGGACTCGCCGGATTGGTTGGATCAGGCAGGTCAGAAATTCTCAATGCTGTTTTTGGAGGCATACGAAAAAACAGTGGCTATCTCTTCCTTGATGGAAAAAAGATAGACATACAAAACCCGCAAGATGCCAAAAAACACGGTATCGGTTTACTTACAGAAGATAGAAAAAAGAATGGCATAATTCCAGGTTTATCCATAAAACACAATATGACCATAACCATCCTGGATCAACTGTGCAATT
>JAVEXH010000001.1:0-32198 GCA_034004175.1 Spirochaetia bacterium | reverse complement strand
CCGCCATGCGTGCGTATCGCGTCGACCAAAGCTTCGATGAAGGCCCCAACTCCTCCCTTAGGGTAAATGTAATCGTTGTAGAGCGCAAAATAGCTCAGGGCAAAGAACACAGGCGTCTTCCTGAAGAAGTGCTGGCCGATGATGTCCTTCAGGGATTGGTTTGACGAGATCGCGTCCAGGTAGTCCTCGAAGGGCGTATCCATCTTCGAGATGCGGTACATCGTCCTGAAGAATTTCAGTGTCCAGGCTATCACTGATGGCGCAAGGGTGAGGATGTTTTTTTTCTTCTGGGTGAACAAAGGATTGTCAACACCGTACAGGACCTTCATATCCTCGATGATGTTGTGTATGGCCTGGATGATCCTGTCCACCTCGTCAACACTTTGTGGATACAGATCCTTGAGCAGTCCGGCGTAGTCGTTCAGGCTTTCTTCCCCATGGATGACAAGCATCCTGTCTTCGATGCCAAGGGTGATAGGATTGGGCAATACTTTTATATCAAGCCCGAATTTCTTGATCAGGGGCTTCACGAGGCCGGCATTGACCAGAGCCCGGGCACCGCCTTCAAAACGGAAACCGTCGCGTACGAAAGAATTCATGAGCCCGCCACAGGACACATTCTTCTCGACAAGGAGCACATCTCTTCCCTTGTGGGCAAGGCTCAAAGCTGCGGTAAGCCCCGCTATACCTCCGCCGACCACGATGATATCTTTCTGTATCACAGATTGATCCCCCTGCATTACATAGCAAGCTTTTTCATCACAATGTGAGTCCCTGCATCACAGAACGATCCCTTTCCCATGCAGGATTTCCATAGTCTTCGCCCAGAGTGCCTCCGCGGCTTCCAGGTCCAGGGCAGGCGGAGTCAGCACTTCCTCCGTTGTCAGGTGAAAGAAAGTGTCACTTGTTCCGGCTACTTCGTCCGAAGCTCCCAGATAATAAAGTGCCTCGGCAGAGATCTCGGCCGAAGCTGAATTCCTGTCGATGATATTTTTTTTGTACCACTGATAAAACCTGCCGTTGTCCTTGCCCGTCTCCGTCCTGACCATGCCTGGGTGCATGGCGTTCACCGACACACCATAAGGTTTCAGCTCTTCAGCGAAAAGATGCATTGACAGAAGCTGTGCCAGCTTACCCGCCCCGTAGCCCTTGAGCCCCGAATACCGCCTGCGCTCCCACTGAAGGTCATCCAGGTCCAGGCCCCAGACCGCAAAACGGTAGCTCTCGGATCCCACAAAGATGATCCTGCTGATCCTGTCGCGCTTCAGCTTCGGTACAAGCATGTTGGTCATGACGAAGGGTGCCAGATAGTGCAGCGCAAAATTAAGCTCCAGACCGTCGGGGGAAAAAGTTCGCGTTTCCAGGTGAAGCCCCGCATTGTGTATCAGCACATCAATCGGCCGACCGAGCCCCGCAAGATACGCCCCTGCCCGCTGCATATCAGCAAGTACAGAGAGATCAGCTATCAGATACTCCACCGGTACACCGGATCCATCGGCTATTTCCTTGCGGACACGTTCCGATTTCTCTTCGTTCCTGTTGATCATGATGATGCGGGCACCCAGGGAGGCGTACTTCCGTGCCGTATGGTAGCCTATGCCCGAGCTTGCCCCGGTGATGACAACCAGCCTTCCGTGGAAAGGCTCAAGGCATACTTTTGTCTCCTTTTTCATGTTTTTCATCATGGCGAAGACATTCGACCATTCATACTGCGGCCAGTACCGCCGCATCGCACCCTGTGTCATGCGGAACTCCTCACGGGTTGTACAGTAATTGTAGCTATTCAGAGCCCTCCGGGCAAACGAAATAGCTGATGGAATAGTCTATGATCAGTGTTCTTGCCATCTGCCATCAAATGTGTTCCAATGATGTATCATGAAGACAAAGTACGTCCTGTCCGGTTTTCTGGCTGCAATGGCGGGCCTGATTGCCTTTGCCATATTCTTCCGGGCACAATTCATCGAACTGCTTGATCAGCCGACACTGCATGGCCATATGCTCTTCATCCATATCGCGGCGGCTACCCTGTTCTTTGCCAACGCCGTTATGGGCATGCTCTGGGAAAGCAGGAGCCTGGCCTCCGGCCGCAAGGAAGTGATTCTGCATACCTACGCCACCGTGGCCTGGCTGGACGCCCGCTTCTCGTCACCCCTGATCGTCCTGTCCCTTGTCGCGGGCCTCTCGCTAAGCTTCATGATGGGCGATCTGTGGGAGATTGGCTGGCTGTCCCTGGCGTTTCTCCTGTTCCTGCTTTCCGGCCTCATCTGGGTATTAAGCGATATCCCAACCCAGTACAAGGTTAAGAGTCTCATGGCCGCTCTTGATCCCGCTGATCAGGCACTACCGGAGGAGCTTGTCCGGCTGTTCAGGTTGCGCTGGTGGGTAGGGCTGGCTGGCGTAGCTCCCCTGGTAATCGTGTTCGCGCTGATGGTCTACAAGCCTGACATACCAGCCGTGGTTCTGTGGTTCCGGTGAACTGGACCCACGCATTACTCCAAGGTATCTCAGGAAAGCACCTTCCTCACATACACAGCCATGTTCCATAAGAGATACAACGGAATGTTCAACAGCCCATCCTCGGACTTGCACGCCATCAGTGAGGTCCGCAAGGCCAGTTGCGGTCGGTACTTTTCCCTGTAGGCAGCCAAACTTCGGGAGCGAATATTCGTCGCTGCTTTTACTTCCAGGGGCAGGATGCTGTCATGGTACTGGAAGACAAAATCCACCTCTGCCTGATTCCCGGAAGTCCAGTAGCTGGGCAGGTCTCCCAGAAAGCGCAGCAACTCATTCAGGACAAAGTTTTCCATCAGAGCACCTTTGAACTCGCTGTACAGGGTATTCCCGTCGAGCATGACAGAACCCGGCACTCCTGCCAGACGGCGCAGCAACCCGATATCCGCCAGGTACAGCTTGAAGGCTTTCTGGTCCATATAGGCGGACAAGGGGAAGGCTGGTTTCTCTACCCTTCCTACCTTGTATGCAAGGCCTGCCTCGGTAAGCCAGCCCAGGGCGTCCTTCAGATCCTTGGCCCGTGCCCCCGGCTTTGCGTGGCCGTACAGGAATTTCCCGCTTTCCCTGGATAACTGGGCAGGGATGCTCTTCCATATCAGCTTGAGCTTCGGAAAATCCGCAGGAGGGGCATATTTGGCAAAATCAAGCTCATAGCTAGCCAGGATGGCATCCTGTATTCTCTCCACCTCAGCCATATTCCGGTTCTGTAGCCATGCTGAGACTGCTTCAGGCATTCCGCCGATTATCTGGAACATCCTGAGGGCTACCAAAAACTTGTCAATCAACGCTTGGGAAAGCTGCCCATCCGGAGGCAAACCGGCTGCATAGTCGATGAGTTGCTTCTCCTGGCTTGCTACCAGGAACTCACGGAAATCCATCGGCCGCAGAACCAGGATATCAACCTTACCCACCGGAAAAGAGGAGGGTTTCGACAAGGCCACACCCAGAAGTGAGCCAGCACAGGCCAAGGCATACCCTGGGGCCAGCTCCGAGAAATACTTGAGGGCGGTCAGAGCCTTAGGGCAGAACTGTACCTCATCCCAGATGATCAGGGTTGTCTCAGTCTCGATCTTCTGCCCTTGCAGGATACCCAGTTCAGTGATGATGCGGGATGGATCCAGATCAATTTCAAAGAGACCTGAAAGGGCTGGGGTAAGCTCGAAATTGAAGTATGCGACATCACTGAAATGTGCTTTGCCGAACTCCCTGAGCAGATACGTCTTGCCACATTGGCGTACGCCCTTGAGAAGCAGGGGTTTCCTGCCTTGTCGGCTTTTCCATGCCTCAAGTTCCTTTACAAGCAATCGTTCCATGGATATACCCCTTGGAACATAATATCTGCCATAAATGCAAGTATTTCTGCATTTATGGCACCTAAAAAGAAATGTATGCTTCCATCATTCAAGACGACTGCTTGAACCGCAACTCTTCCTTGAGGCGTTCACTGATCCACAGCTTGATGAAGGCTTGCCTGCTCAACCTAATTATCTCTACTCACCTCGTTCTCGTACAGTTCCTCGAAGTAGTGCTTGTGCCTGCTTTCTTCGGCTGCCAGGCGCTCGAACACCAGGTGTATCTCGCCGTCAACCGCAGCGGCGGCCAGGTCACGGTACAAGTCGCTGCTGCGCTCTTCCTTCTTTATGGCGGCTGACAGGATCTGCTGGTAGCTCATGCCGGCGGCTGGTTTTTCTTCGGCCGCCAGGCGGCGGGCCAGGCCAAGGTCCACGGCGGCATCGGGTGACAGGTTTACCCTGCCTTTGGCCTGCATGGACTTGACCATGGCCACATGTCCTTCTTCCATGAGCCTGAACTCCCGGAGTGTGGACTTCTGGGCGGCAAAAGAGGCCATGCCCATCAATTCTTCGTAGAAGGCAACCGCTGCTTCTTCCCTGGCCAGGGCCAGTTCAAGGGCCCCGGCAAAATCTGTCTGGTTCATGTCAGGCTTCCTTTCCGGCAAGGAGGCGATCCATGGCCAGGGCGGCGCGGTGGCCGTCGGCTATGGCAGAGATGGCGTCCTTGCGGTCGTTGGTCAGGTCTCCGCCGGCAAAAACGGTGGCACGGCTGGTGCGGCCATCGGGACCGATCACCGGTTTGTATCGACGCAGCTCTATGCCATCGGATTCGGCCACGTACGACAGGTCCGGGCCTTGGCCTATGGCGGCTATGATGGAGTCGTATGTCTTCTCGACCACTGCACCGGGTATGGGCTCGGGAACGGGGCGCTTGCCCGGCTCCTTCTGCACCATCTCCGCCAGGTTCCAGACGAAAGTTGCCTTGGTGGCGGTCTCGCCGGCGGCATCCGACCCGGCCTTGTCGGCAGCAACCGGCCCGGCACCGGGACCGGTTGCGGGCTTCACTTCCAGGGGAATTGCCTGGGCTATGAGAGTGGCACCTTCGGCCTTGGCTTCCATGATCTCTTCGGGGTCCGCTGGCATGTCCACTTCCCGGCGGCGGTAGACTATGTCCACCTCGGCGCCGTTGCGCAGGGCCGTCCGTGCGGCGTCCATGGCGACGTTGCCGCCGCCGACCACAGCCACTTTCTGGCCAAGCCCTAGGGGCTCGCCTCTGGTTGCGGCGGCAAGTACAGCCACGCCGTCCAGCACCCGGGGGTGGCTGTCGCCAGGCACATCCAGCTTGTAGGCCACCGTAAGGCCGGTGGACAGGAATACGGCATCGTAGTCGCTGTACAGGGACGCCAGGCTCAGATCCTTGCCCACTGCCGTTCCGTAACGTATCTCTACACCCAGGGAGGTGATCCAGGCTATGTCCTTGTCCAGGGCGGGGTACGGCAGGCGGTATTCAGGGATGCCGTAGCGCAGCATGCCGCCGGCGGCTTCGTCTTTCTCGAATACCGTAACGCCATGGCCAAGCAGGGCCAGATAATAGGCTGCGGCCAAGCCGCCGGGTCCTGCACCGATTATGGCAATCTTCTTGCCGGTGGGAGCTTCGGCCCTGGGCAGGGCCTTGCCGTAATCGGCCAGCTCCACCTGGTCGGCTATGTAGCGTTTCAGCCAGCGTATAGCCACCGGGTCTGTCGGAGTTCCGTCGGCATTCATCCCCGATCCTACTGAACAAGCGGCCTCGCAGAGGTGGGTACAGATGCGGCCACAGGCCTCGGGAAAGGGATTGGTCTCGTACAGCAGCCGCAGGCCTTCCTCCAGATCGCCCTCACGCACAGCCCGGATGTAGCCTGGTATGTCCATATGGGCCGGGCAGGATGCCACGCAGACCCCGCAGGATACGCAGCGGTCGGCTTCCTTCTCGGCCTGCTCCCGGGAGTAGCCCCGAACCAGTTCAAGGAAGGATTTCACTGCTTCGTGGTGGTCCAGCTCGGGCATGTCCACTCGTTCTTCTTCAAGCAGGCGGTAGCCATCGGCCCGGCGGTAACCCAGTTCGGCGCCGTCCCAGGGCTTGGCCTCCACACCGGGGGTGTAGCGGAATACTTCGGGGTCGCGGTCTACCCAGACATACTCATTGCTCATGCCAAGAGAGCCCGAGGGACAGATGTCCACGCAGAGGGCACACCAGCAGCAGCGGCCGTAGTCCACCCGGGGCCGCAGGCCCGAATCACCACCATCCGGCAACAAATCGTCAACCGGAACCATATCTATGGCATTGTTCATGCAGATGGCTTCGCAGGTACCGCAACCCACACACCTGGCTGAATCGTTTATATGGAAGCCCCGGTACCGTGGTGCGCCAGGGCGCTCGTCTATGGGCTTCTTTACCGTGAAGGGTTTCTCGAAAGCCCGCTTCCACACCGCAAAGGGCGCGATGAAGTCCTTTATATCCATTGCCTCACCTCTCGACTTCGGGCGGATAGGTATGAAGGCTGACCATCAGGCCGGCCACGTCTGCTATGTTCACGCCCCGCACCAGGCGCTCCATCACAGACACCGCATGGGTATAGCTGGGTCCTCGCACCGCGACCCGCCGGGGCTTGTCCGAGCCATCGGAAACCACATAGAAACCGTACTCACCCCGGGTGCATTCGGCTGCCACATAGGTCTCGCCGGCGGGTATCTTCCAGTACAAGGGGTTGGGCAGCTTCTCCCGGAAGGGGCCATCTGACGGCAGGTTGGCCACTATCTGGCGTATCAGGTCGATAGCCTGATGCGTTTCCAGCAGACGCAGCCTGGACCGCTCGTAGGCATCGGAGACCGTGCTGGTTATGGGCTGGAAGTCGAGCCGCGGATAGGCCAGATAGCCAAGGTCTTTGCGCAGGTCACGATTGACACCTGCAGCCCTGGCATTGGGCCCGGTGATGCCGTACTGGTCGATCCATTCCGGCGGTATGTAGCCCAGGCCCTGGGCACGCATCTTGTAGACCACGTTATGGAACATTACCAGTTCAATGTCATCCAGGTTTTTCTGGATGATGTCCATGGTCTGTAGCACATGCTTCAGGAAACCGGGAGGCACATCGCCACGGACACCGCCGGGTATGATATACATGTGGTAGATGCGGCCGCCGGTCAGTTCCTCGAAGAGGTCCAGCACGTAGTCGCGCATGGTTACTGTCCACTGGCCAATGGTGCCGTGCCCGAAGGCGCCGGCCTGCCCGCCTATCCACATCAGGAAGCTGGCCAGGCGTATCATCTCCAGGGACAGGGTGCGCAGCCATATGGCCTTGTCGGGAACCTCCACGCCAGCGAGTTCCTCCAGCGCGGCAGCGTAGCAGTATTCGTTGAAGTCAGGCTCGGGCACCGCGATGCGGCACACCAGCGGGAAGTTCTGCATCCACAACCGTCGTTCCATGAGCTTCTCGAAACCCCGGTGCAGGTAGCCCACGTGGGTCTCGCAGTCGACTACGGTGTCTCCTTCAATTACCAGCCGCAGGGACATGTTGCCGGTTATGCCGGGGTGGTTGGGCCCCTGCCACATAACCAGGTACTTGCCTGAGTCCAGGTCAATGTCAGCGCGTTCGGCAGGAGGCACAATGTGTTGAGTTTGCTTTTTCATGCCTGGGCCTCCGGGTACAGCTTCTCTTTCATGTAGGTTTCGGGGTCGTGGGTAACCCGGCCGGGACGCTCGGTATAGGTGGCTTCGCTGTAGACCAGGCTGTCAAAATCGCGGCGCATCATGGGCGGTCCCTGCCAGCCTTCCAGCACGAACTCCTCATCAACCCTGGGGCTGCCGGGGAAGTCGATGCCGAACCATTCCTTCATCTCCCGCTGGTAGGTCCAGGCCTGGCCCCAGAGCCGGTGGATGGAATCAACCACGGGCTTGCTGCGGTCCACATCGGCATGGACCATCAGGCTGTGGCCCTTGCCATCATTCCAGGCGTGGTTACGCAGGGTGTAGGTCAGGGTAAAGACACCGCGTTCGATATTGTCGATCGCGGTCATGAAGGACAGATGGGTGTACCCCGCGTTGTCCCTGAGCCAGGCAAGGGCGTCATGCAGCCTGGCAAGGTCGATCTGCACGACGGCCAGATCCGGGCGCTGGTTCCGCCAGCCCCGGGAGCCGTAACGGGCCGCCAGTTCAGTAGCAAGTTTGATCATATGCGGCCTCCTACCAGTTGTAATCCGGCATGTTCCAGTCCTTGATGACCTTCTTCTGGTTCTCTTTGTACCATTCGAAGTTCCGGGCGTATTCGTTCTGGCCGTCTGCCTGGCCTGCCCGGATGATTTTCTTCAACTCCTGGAAGCCTGCCAGCAGAGCCTCGGGCCTGGGCATGCAGCCCGCGATGTACACATCCACGGGTATGTACTGGTCTATGCGCTTGATGGTGTTGTAGCTGTCCCAGTACATGCCGCCGTTGATGGTGCAGCTGCCAAGGGCCAGCACGAACTTGGGTCCCATCATCTGCTCGTAGCTGCGGACGATGCGCTTCAGGGTCTTCACCGAGGCGTAGCCGCCGATGACAAAGACCGATGACTGTCTGGGCGTTGGCCGCGGCTGTATGCCATAGCGGTACATGTCGAAGCGGCTGGTCATCAGGGGCCGCAGTTCCACGGCGCCGCAGCCGGTACCGAAGCCCAGCACCCACAGGCTCTGGGCCCGGGCCCAGTTCCAGAAATCCTCCACCACCTTGGTGGCAGGTTCGTATTCCCGGGGCGGCACATCGCAGAAGTACGCATGCTCTTCAGGCGGCAGGCCCTCGTTGGCCAGCGGCGTTGTCAAGGATTCAGCTCTTGTTGTCGCCGAAGGCGCCGGTTTGATTTGTTTGTCTGACACGAGGCGCCTCCTACAGCACAGCTATGATGACGCCGGCAATGCCTATGAGTGTGGGCACGCCGAGGAAGAACCGGATCGACTGGTCGGTCCGGAGCCGTGGGAAGGCCTGCCCCACGAACACATTCACGAAATATATCAAGAAGGTTTTTATCACAACAATGACAATGTTCGTACCACCGCCGAAGAAGAGGTTCATGTACAGAACCAGCTTGGCGCCGTTGAAGATGGCCCGGTTGGTCTGCAGCATGCCCAGGAGGTTGCTCTGGTATTCCGTCGGCGGCCCTATGGGTATTTCCTGGGGTGCTATGACGACACTGAAAGGGTTGTGACCCGACATGCCCAGGAAGGCTATCATCGCGGCAAGCACGGCCACCGGGTTGTTAAACAGGGTCCAGTTCATGAACCCGCCCTGCTGGGCCCCAACTATGGCGGTAATATCCAGGGTGCCGTACTGTATGACCACCGCTATCACCGACAGGGCAAAGGGCACTTCAAAGGCCGTCATCTGGGCCAGGCCCCGGCTTACGCCGAGGGCACTGTAGGGGTGGCCGCCTTCACTGGCTCCCAGGGCCATGCCAAGCTGGCCGAAGAAGATGAAGTACATCACCAGCAGGAGGTCACCGGAATCGCTGAAGTTCCGGAACAGCACCGAACCGTACACCATGGGTATGAACATGAAGGTGCCTACCCCGCCTGCCAGGCGGAAGACAGGCCCCAGGTAGAACATGATGCCATGGCTTATGGTGTTGCGTTTGGCCGTGCTCTTGATGATGTCCAGGTAAGGCTGGTAGACCGGCTGGCCCACACGGCCCTGGACCTTGGCACTTATCCGCGCCATGGATCCTATGAGCAGCAGGCCGTAGTTGGTTATGACGAACAGGGATACCAGGGCATAGCCGATGCGGGCGAGTATCGAAGTTTCCATCAGAAGGCCCCCATGAAAAAGTAGAGTGCCACCACATAGATGACGACGTGGAGTGCGTAAGTCTGGCCGTTGCCCGTGTACAGCCTTCGCAGGACTCCTCCGATTCCGTTGATACCGGTACCAAAAGTCGACCAGAAGCGCTCGACTCTGGATCTGGTCAAAAAGCCCAGTGCGTCACGGTATGGCTCGAAGAAGGCCCAGGCGTAATGGGTGGTATTGGGCCTCAGGGGCCGCTCGGCTGCAAACACAATGTTGAACTGCTTCACCGATTGCGGGTTGTGAAGGTTGACCATCATCCACACCAGGCAGAGGACGAAGACCACGCCGGTTACCACCATGGTCAGGGTGCCGTTCCAGTAGCCAAGGGGAGACTGCAGGGCGGAACCTGCGAAGCGGAAGATAGGCTCGAAGCTGTTGCCGGCAATCGCCAGTATCGGGTTGAGCATAAGGGACGGGAAGACCGACACCGCCATCAGGACGGCCATCAGGCCGACCTGGGGCAGGATGAGGGCCAATGGAGCTTCCCGGATATCCTTGTGTTCCGACTTGGGCTGGCCCAGGAAGATGGAGTGTATCAGTCGATACAGGTACAGGAAGGCCACACCGCTGGCAAAGAAGGCAGCTGCAGCCTCAAGATACCAGCCCTTGCTGATCAGGGTGGAATACAGCAGCCACTTGGCTCCGAAGCCGGAGAGGGGCGGCACACCGGACAGGGCGATGATGGCCATCAGCACCGTAAGGAAGGACAGGGGCATCTTCTTGATGAGCCCGCCCATCTCGTACATGTTGCGCGTTCCCGTCCGCTGGATGACCCCGGCAATGGCCAGGAACAGCATGGACTTGTACAGGAAATGGTTCAGGGCCAGGTACAGTGCGGTAGTCCAGCCTGCGTGGTCCATCACCGCAAAGGCCAGCACCACATAGCCTATCTGTCCCATGGAAGACCAGGCCAGGGTAAGCTTGATGTCTTCCTGGTAGATGGCGTACAGGGCGCCTATCATGGCGGTGACAAGGCCTACCCAGCCCAAGGCGCGCCAGGCCCAGGGACCAAGAGCCAGGGCTCCAGGTACTCCATTGGCCAGAACCAGGGCAAAGAGCGCAAAGACCGCCGCTTTTGACAGGGAAGCCGACAGGAGGCCGGACACCTCGTCGTCTGCCTCGGCATAAGAGCCCGGCAGCCACACATGCAGGCCCAGCACACCGGTCTTCACCAGAATACCTACGAGCACCAGCGCAAAGGGCCAGGCTGCGGTTGCGGAACTGCCTGCGGCAGCCATCCCGGCCATCCCGAGTCCGGCTGTCCCAAGCCCGCCAGCTGCCAGGCCGGTCATCAACAGGAAGGCACCACCGAGGCCAAAGACTATGTAGGCCAGGGCTGGCTTCTCGGCTCTGCGGCCCCGGAGTACCAGGAGCCAGCTGGACAGCGTCATCGTTTCCCAGGCAAAGAAGAAGCCCAGAGGGCTCTGCGCCACCAGCACTGCACCAAGTGACAGGGTAACCATGGTCATCAGCGGATGCAGCCCCGGTCTGGCTCCGCCCTTGCGGAGCGCAGCCACAGCGTACATGGCCCCGCCCCCGAGCAGCATAACCGCGAAGAACTGCCGCAGTGCATCCAGCCCGTCCCAGGCCAGCCAGCCGAAACCGGCAATCGCCGCGAGGGACAACAACCCCTTGAACCAGCCGGGAGCCCGGTCCACCAGGAACAGCATCGCCACGGCCAGGTAAGGCGCCCAGAGGAGGTATCCGGCAAGACCGGCAACAGCGGCATTCCCGCCGGCCCCAGTCAGCACTTCCAACCCAGCCAACGCATCCAGGCCAGCCAGCACACCGAAGCCAGCCAGAGCCACGGCCATCAGGGCCGGGCCGGCTAGTTGCCGGCCAGCCCTCAGGAGGCCGGCATCGGCCAGACTGGCAGCCAGTGGATCAGCGGCAGCCTGCCTGGCTTTTGCAAGACGGCCAAGCCAGCGGAATATATAGAAGGCTTCCACCAGGCTTCCGCCCAGTACTATGACGATGATCCAGAAATGCCCGCCGGAGGCCAGGGCCTGCACCAACTGCCACTTGGCCCAGAAGCCGGAGAAGGGAGGCAGGCCTACCAGGCCAAGGGCCAGCATGCCGGCCACCGCCAGGGTAAGGGGCGACATGATAGCCTTGCTGTCGTCGTCACCCAACATGCCGGAAAGCAGGAAGAGGCCGGTCTTGGCCAGGAGGTGGTTCAGGGTCAGACCCCCGGCCACCATCAGCATGAAGCCGGAGTCGCCGAGGTTCAAAAGCTTCACCAGGGCCACCACTGCGGTTACGAGGCCTATCTGGGCGGCCGAGGAGTAGCCAAGCATACGCCTGGTACCGCTCTGGCGGGCACCGGCCAGGTTGGCAGCCGCAAAGGTAGCCAGCCCGCTGCCTGCCACTATGGCCAGGTGGGCAGTGCCCAGGATGGGCAGCAGCTTCCAGAGCGCCACCACCAGGGCGGTAGCCGAGGCCCCGGACAGCAGGGCAGCCACACCGGGATTGGCGGTTTCGTAGACATCGATACCCCAGCCATTGGCCGGGAAGGGCTTCAGCTCCACCAGCAGGGCTGCCAGCAGGAAGAAGATGGCAACCGTACCGGCGGCGCTGCCGAGGCCGGCGGTGCCACTTGCAGCCAAGGCGGCGGCGGCTATGTCCAGGTTCAGGGTGTCCCCGAAGCGGTACACGTAGATGACGCCTATCAGGTACAGGGCGCTGGCAATGCCGCCGGCCATCATGTACTTGAAGGCCGAGCGCAGGGCAGGCCTGCGGTCATCAAAGCCTATGAGTCCATAGGTGGCAATGGCGGAGATTTCCAGGAACACGAACAGGTTTAAGAGGTCCCTGGTCAGGACGATGCCTGCAAGGCCCATGACTGCCATGATGAAGGCCATGGAGCCACCCAGAGGTGCCTTGTGCAGGTCGCGGTGCATGAAGGCAGCGGACAACAGGCCTACAAGACCTATGGCCAGTACCGCTGCAGCCTCAACCAGCCCTACCCTGAGCACAATGGCCAGGGGAGCGCCGAAGCCGGCAGTACCGAAGTCGGTGGCAGCGCCGCTCTGCAGTGCACTTTGGAAACCATCCTGAAGCAGGGCCAGCAGCCAGGAGGCTCCAGCCGCTGCCCAGGCTGCCGTTACGGCATACAGTATGAACAAGGACAGCCGTCTGCCAAGCTTGTCAGCCAGGGGCAGGATGAAGGCTACCGCCATGGAAGCGGCGAAGAAGTAGAGGGGGTTTACCATTTTTCTTCTCCGTAGGCTTCTATGGAAGAAGCGCCACCGCCGCTGCGCAGGCGCACTGCATAGCTGAGCATGAGGGCGGTAACCGCAAGTCCGATGACAATGGCAGTCAGGACCAGGGCCTGGGGCACCGGATCGGTCATACGCGCAGCGGTCGGGGCACCCGCATCGTAGATGGGTGCCGTACGGCCACGGATGTACCCGACGGACAGGATCAGCATGTTCACACCGGTCTCAAGGACGCAGAAGGCCACGGCAATCTTGAACAGGTTGGGCCTGGCCAGTACGCCCCACAGCCCCACCAGTATGAGTATGGCACCGGGAACCGCAACGGGGTTCAGCTGGGCAAGGAAGTCTAACATGTTCATGTCCTGTCTCCTTTCAGTGCATCCAGGATGCCGGACAGCTCGGCGCCGACCTTGAGCCCGATGACAGAATAGATGAGTGGAATGGTTCCCGCACTTACCAGGGCACCTACGGAACCCGGGGGAAGGATCCGTGGATCCAGGAAGCCCAGCCCGAGGAAGGCTCCCAGCAAGGCCAGGGCTACGTAGGCCGCCCCGGACAACGACTCAACTGCGGTCATGGCACCGTGGGCCAGGTGGGAATCAGGGTTGGACAGCAAGGCCAGCAACATGGCCGTAGCTATGACCACACCGCCCTGGAAACCGCCGCCCGGGGTCAGGTGTCCATGCATGAAGATGTATACACCGAACATGACAAGGAGGCTGGACAACAGCCTGCTGGCGGTTCCCAGGATCTCAGTGCCGTGCTTGCGTCCGCTGGCCGGCAGGCCGGTCCCAAGCCGCTTGCGCGACAACAGGCTACCAACACCGGCGGTAGCTGCGAACAGCACGGCCACCTCTCCCAAGGTATCAAAGCCGCGGTAACTGACCACAATGGCGGTAACCACATTGGCCGCCCCGAAGTCCTTCGGAGCGCCGTCCAGGTAGGCAGAAGGCAGGGCAGCAGGTGCATCGACAACCCCGGCACCCATCACCAGAGGCCACATCGCCACACCAAGGGCGATGATCACAGCCAGAACAAGGAATCTTCGCATCATGTCCGGCCTCCCTGTTCCTGGTTTGTCCCGGTTTCAGCTACTACGGGCGAGGCACCGATCTCGGCAGCATCGGAGTCCTCGTCATCGGCCTGCCTGGCCCGGGACAGGGCATACAGGAAGACCACGGTGGTCAGGCCCGAGCCGATTGCAGCCTCGGTCATGGCTACATCAGGAGCGCCGATGAGCAGGAAAACCAGGCTGGCCACCAGGCTTACGCCGCCGGACAATATGATGGAGACGAGCAGGCTCCTCGCCAGGACAGCGCCTATGCCTGCGGCGACCATGATGGCTCCTGCGGACAGTAGCATGATATCAAGCACCATGGACTGCCTCCTTGTTTCCGCCGGCTTTCCTGTCTTCAGCCGCTATGGCAGCTTCATCATCGGCCAGGGCGTCGATCGACAGGCTGGCACCGATACGCTTCCTGTTGGCATGGGCGGCCCGTGCAAGGGCGTTGGAACTGACCGGGTTGGTAAGCACTATGAAGACCACAAGAATGAATACCCGGCCCAGATAACCGGGTTGCATCATGCCTATGCCGAAAAGGAAAAGGATCGATCCCAGGGTAGTGGCTTTGGTGCCTGCCTGCATGCGGTTGAGGGCATCAGGCATGCGCAAGAGGCCTATGGCCGCAAGCAGGAAGAACACCGCGCCGGTCAGACTGACAAAGGCTCCGATGACGGCAAGCATCACAAGCCTCCTTCCAGGTAGCGGGCCACCGCCACCACACCGGCAAAGCCGACCAAGCCATAGACCATGGCTACGTCGATGTAGATCCGCCTGCCGGACAGAAGCGCAAAGGCCACTATCAGGGAGGTTGCCAGTATGGTCATGGCATCCAGGGCAACGGTCCGGTCGATAGCCCAGGGCCCGAGGGCAAAACGTATGCCGGACAGCAGCAGGGCCAGTACGGCAATGCCAACGGCCACGTAAAACACCGCATCAGCCACAGATCACCTCCAGATACTTCTCGAAGTTCCCGACGATGGCCGCGGTTGCAGCCTCCGGATCCGGGTCGGCCACCTTTATCCAGTGGATGTACAGATCATCACCGTGCATCTCCACGGTTATGGTCCCTGGAGTCAGGGTTATGGAATTGGCAAGCAACAGGCGTCCCAAGGGGGTCTTCAGCCTGGTCTTTACCTTCACGATGCCCGGATCGATAGGCAGTCTCGGATGAAGCACCCGGAAGGCTACATCAAGATTGGACTGCACCAGGGCTTTGATGAAGACAAACACATACACCACCAGGGAGGCCAAGGCCTTCGGACTCAGCTTCAGGTCACCAAGTGGTGATGCCCCTGACAGTGGCAACAGGGAGACAAGAAGCGCTACCAGTGCACCCGCAACAGCCTCCTGGGTGGTCCAGGGAGCCGTCAGCAGAAGCCACACAGCCCACAAACCCAGGAAACCCAGCACTCGAGCCTTGATCGTCATCATAGGATTCCCCCTCGATGCATACCCGCCGGAGCGGGTCAAAATTTCTATGACAGTATAGCTCAGGTTAAACATATGTAAACAGAAATATGTAAAAAACGCTATTTCCTTGCAGTATTGATCGCCAAACAGTATATTGAATCAGACTATACATCGGGAAACTAGGGTTTTCTCGTAGAACATGCCGGCCTCAGGGCCGCACAGGAGGTGCATGCATGGTGGAGAAGGTAAAGGACATCCTCGCTTCAAAGGGAACAGAAGTAGTCAGCGTCACGCCGGAAACCGGCATCATGAAAGCCCTTGAAGTCATGGCAGAACACAACATCGGGGCCATCCTCGTGCTTGATGCTTCAGGTGAAGTAGCCGGCATTTTCTCGGAGCGTGATTTTGCCCGAAAGATAATACTCAAGGCCAATTCCTGTGATACGACCATAGTAAAAGAGGTTATGACCAAGAAAATCGTCTATGCAGACCCCTCGGATTCCATAGAAAACTGCATGGATCTTATGACTGCCCATCATTTCCGACACCTCCCGGTCAAGGAGAACGGCAAACTGGTCGGTGTCATCTCCATCGGTGACGTGGTAAAGGCCCTCATAGAGCGCCAAGGCCGCATCATTTCCCAGCAAGCCTTCGAGATAGGCCAGAACGAACGCAAGAGTTCAGGAGCCATCTGATCCGGAATATGGCAGCCGGATCCGGAGGTCTGGCTGCCATACACCCCCTACTCCGCACCTTCATTCTCCACTGATCATCCCGATTCCTTGGCTTGCAGCACAGCAGGACAACCCAAGACAGCAACATTCCGTTATAATCAAGCAATAAACGAGGAGCAGAGCCGGTATTTCCGCAGTATAACAACAGCCACATGCCGAAGACAGTCATGCGCAGATACTGAAAGGGGACAAAGATGCCGATGAACGGAGCTGGACTGATCAGATCAGTCATCGCTGGAGGTGTGGGAGATCGTATACCCTTCATGCCCATCACCATGAGTTTCGCTGCCAGGGGCATCGGTGTTCCATACCTGCTCTACGCCACAGACCACCATGCGCTGGTCAAGGGGCAGTTGGCCTTCGCAGAACGCTATGGCGCGGATCATGTATCCGCCATTTCCGATCCGGCGGTGGAGGCCTCCGACCTCGGTGGAGGGGTAATCTTCTACGATGACGAGCCCCCGGCCAATGATGATGCGAAGGCCTTCCTCCTGGACAAGAGCCGTCTGGCTTCCCTGAAGATCATCGACCCCGGGGAGGGCAAGCGTATGTCCAACCGGCTGGAAGCGGTGGCCGGCCTGGCTTCCGCGGTCAGTGGAACGCTGCTGGTAGAGGGCTGGATCGAAGGCCCCTGCGCTGAAGGGGCCGACCTCCGGGGACTATCGCGGCTCATGATGGACTTTTACGACGATCCGGACTTTGTCAGGGAACTCTTCGAGTTTACCACCCGGCAGGCCATCAGCTTTGCCCTGGCCCAGATACAGGCGGGGGCAGATCTGATCGGCGTCGGAGATGCCGCTTCGTCCCTGATGGGGCCGGATATCTTTGTCGAATTCACCCTGAAACACCATAAGACCATCGTAACCGCGATCCATGAGGCCGGTGCGCTGGCCAGACTTCATATCTGTGGAAACACCATGGAACTCATGCCCCTCCTTGTGGACGTACCCTACGATATCATAGACCTTGATACCCTCTCTCCCGTCGCCAAGGCGCGCGCTGCCCTTGGTCCTGACCGCATACTCCTGGGTAACATCGATACCGTCTCGGTGGTCCGAGGAGGCACACCCGAGGATGTCCACCGGACCCTGTCGGACTGCCTGCACGATGCAGGCAACCAGAAGTGGATAGTCGGTGCAGGCTGCGAACTGCCAGGCGATTCACCTGAAGCCAATGTCATGGCCATGGGAACCTTCGCACGCGGACACAGACCCTAGTCTTCATTTGCTTGTGCCCGCCAAAAAGGGGGGGTATACTGCCCCGGTGAAAAACCTCGTCCGCGTCGGCATCATCCTGTTCGCCCTCCTTTCCGTTCTGGCTCTTTCAATGTCACTCACCCTGGTACGCCGCCTGTACCTCCGGGGTTCGGAACCACCGGAGCCCGGCCCGGCCTACCATTTTGCCCTGTACCTGCCGGACAATCGTGACTCTTTCTTCCTTAGAATAATCCAGGGAGCCCAGCAGGCCGCAGAGGAGGCCGGCGCCGTCCTGTCATTCCATTCCATCGATCCAGACAAGAATGAACTTGCCATGGCTTCATACAGCGGTGTGGATGGTGTGGTGGTCTGTCCCTATATCGACGACAACCTTGCCTTGGTCCAGCTGGAAAAACTGGCAGCCAGGAAGATTCCCCTGGTGCTCATCAACCACAACATCCCCAGTGACCAACCCTGGTTCTACATAGGCACCAACAGTTTTGACATCGGCCGGCGCATGGGAGCCGTCGTTGCAAGCACAGCGCCAACCCCTCTGCGTCTCGCGGTAGTGTACAGTGACAAATCTCCGGGCATACTCGGAGAAAGGGAACTGGTGGAGATGGGCATCACCGCGGTGCTGGAAGGCAACCTGGCAGCTCCAATCGCAGGACTCCGGACAGGACTCAATCCTCTGGATGCCGAGGAACTGATCTACCGCCTGTTCCGCACGGACACGAAGATAAACACCATCGTCTTCACGGATGCCGCAGACACCATCGCTGCAGCCCAGGCCCTCATCGACATGAACCTGGTGGGCAGGGTGCAGCTCATCGGCTTCGGCAAGGAACCTGCCATACTGGAGTACATCCGCAAGGGAATACTGGTCGGAAGCGTAGCAGTCAATCCGGAGCGCATCGGGTACGAAGCAATCAGATCCCTGACCGAGTTGTATACCACGGGCTATACCTCCACCTCCGTGGATACCGGCGTGGAGATTGTGGACAGGAGCAGCCTGTGAAATCCGGCTTCGGCAACTCCTTCCGGGTGCAGATGGTCTCAAGCGTATTCGGGGTCTTCATCCTGCTGGTCCTCTCCACCACCTACATCCTCTATTCCACCATCAAGATGCAGGAACTCACGGACAACAGCTTCCAGCAGGAGCGCTACCTGAAATCCATCCAGGAATCCCTCCTGTCCTACCAGGAGCCGTTGCTGGAGTATCTGTCCACCCGCTCATCCAACGCCATGGGCCAGCTCCTCATCGATTCCCAGATCCTGCGGAACCGCATACCGGACGAAATGCCGCTCTCCCGGGACCCAGCCCTGCTCAGGGAACGGACAGTCTACGCCCTGATACAGTCCTACCTCGATCTGGCTGACACCGCGGCCGAGGAGAAGCGGGGCCGCAACATCGCCGGCTACATACGCCTCTACGACGAGATGACCACCCTTCTGGACTAAATCAATGCAGAGATCGACACTCTCAGCACCCAGCGTTTCCGCAACCAGCTGGACCGCTATGGGGAGTTCATAGCGGATTCCCGGAGCATCCTGTCGTGGAACCTCCTGTTCATCGTCTTTGTATCCTTGTTCTCCATTTCCCTGCTCCTGCACTCGGTGGAAAAGATGACGGACCCCATGGTGCGGCTCTCCGCCATGGCCACGGAACTATCAGCAGGGAATTTCGGCATAGAAGACATCAAGATGAGCTCTGTCTACGAGATAGACCATGTGGTGGACGCCTTCAACCGGATGAAGCACGAGATCAGCCGCTATATCGACGAGATACGCTGGCAGGAAAACCTCAAACAGGAATACATGCAAGAGCGTATGAGGAACCTGAAGATGGAGGATCTGGTGCGGCGCATGGAAATCTACACCCTCCAGGCCCAGATGAACCCCCATTTCCTCTTCAATACCCTGAATACCGGCATGCAGCTGGCTATCGTGGAAGGGGCGGACCGGACCGGGGAGTACATGGAATACCTGGCCCGCCTGTTCCGCCACAACATCCGCAACAAGGACATCATCGTGCCCCTCAGGCATGAGATCGAAGGCCTCGAATACTACTTCTACATCCTGAAAGTACGCTTCCCCATCAACCTGGATCTGACGCTGGATTGCGCCGAGGAATTCCGGGATGCCTACCGGGTGCCGGTAGCCATACTCCAGCCACTGGTTGAGAACTGTGTCGTCCACGCCTTCAGGGACATGGAAGGACCGGGATCCATCTCTGTGCGTGCAGAGATGCAGCGGGCCGACCTGGTGCTTACCGTGTCGGACAATGGCCGGGGCATGGCAGATGAGACCATCAAGAAGCTGCTACACCCCCTGCCCATTGATGAATCCTCCTCCCGGGTCATGGGATTGGAGAATGTGATCCAGCGGCTGTATTTCTTCTACCCCGACGATCCGGAGGTCGTCCGGATACGCAGCGAGAAGGACAAAGGAACCACCATCGTCATACGCATAGATACGGAGCATGAACCATGTACAGCGTCCTGATAGTGGATGACGAGGAGCCGGTCCTGGACAGCTATGCCTTCCTGCTGGAATCCGCGGGCACGGACTTCGTCCTGGCAGGAAAGGCCCGCACAGGCTTCGAAGCGATAAAGGCCATCCACGAACTAAGGCCCGATGTGGTTTTCATGGACATCAACATGCCCGGCATGGACGGGATCCAGGTGATCGCGGAAGTCCACGACAGCGTTCCCGGCACGGTGTTCATACTCTCTACCGCCTATGAGCGCTTCGACCTTGTACAGCGGGCCATACCTCTGGGAATCTTCTCGTACCTGGTCAAACCAGTGTCAAAAAAGACCTTCCTTGCCACCCTGGACTCACTGCGTACAGCCCTGGAGAAGCGGAGACCTGCACCTGCGGCAGGGTCGATGGAGTTCGCCCAGCGGCAGTTCCTCAAGGAAACGATCTGGAAGGAATTATCCAGGGAGGAGTGGGAAAAGTTCAAAGACTACTTTTCCTTCCATTCCGACAAGGGTATCGTCTGTCTGGTGGAGGTGGCAGAGACTGCTGAACGCTGGTGCCGGGAAATAGCAGCCGCGTTGTCCTTCCGCCATCGTTGCCTCTTTACCATGCACCTGAACCGGGGCCTGTACCTGATACCCGAGGATGTGGACCGGACCCTGCTGCTCTCGCACCTGGCCGAGGCTGTGTCCAAGGCAGTACCGGAAACCCTGTTCCGCTCCTACGCCGCAGGTCAGGTACACAGCGGAACGCAGCTTCATCTCTCCTGCACCGAAGCCCTGGAGGAACTGCACAAGAAAAAAAGTCATGCGGACGTACGGCTCAGGGAACGCATGAGGATGGTACAGCTCAGGCGCAAGACAGGTCTGGCCCCCCAGGAAGAGGTGCGTGAAATATTCACTGCCCTCTGGGAAGAACTCTTCGCATCCTACGATTTCCCTGTGGCCAAAGCCAAAATGGCAGCCTTCTTCACCCTTATGGTGGATGACTGTACCGGCTGCTTCAGCATCCATACCGACGAGGAGCCCCTGTTTTCCCCGGCCGAGGAGATCATGCCCATCAAGGATTTGGCCGAGTGGGCTGAGTGGAGCCTCCAGGCCTTCAACAACCTGTACGCCGCCCTGGCCCGCAAACGCTCCGGCAACTTCCCCCTGCCGCTTGCCAAGGCTCTGGATTACCTGAACGAACATTTTGCAGAGCAGCTGCAACTATCCACCGTGGCCGAAGCAGCCCAGGTTACCGGTGCCTACCTGAGCCGGCTCTTTTCCGAACACCTCAAAACCACCTTCATCGATTACCTGACGGAGCTGCGGGTGGAGAAAGCAGAACGGCTCATCCGGGAAGCCCGTATGAATGTAAAAGAGGTGGCCTATGCCGTGGGCTACCAGGATCCCAATTATTTCAGCAAAATTTTCAGGAAGGCCACCGGCATGCCGCCAACGGTGTATGCGGCCCAGCGGCGGCCTGAAAAGGATATAACATGAAACATAGTATCCTCGTTCTGACAATCATCATTGCTGTGGCCATCCTCTCCCTCTCATGCAGTCGGGAGAAAGTTCCCACAACAGACAGTGGAGAAAAGCCGGCGGTTACCATCGGCTTCTCCATCGCCACCGATACTTTCGTCACCGAGCGGTGGAACAAGGATATGAAGATATTCACTGGCGCCGCCAAGGAACTGGGGGCGGAAGTGCTGGTCCAGCTCTCGGCAGGGGGCACCAAGGAACAAATTGCACAGATCAACTTCCTGGTGAACCGCAAGATTGATGTACTGGTGGTCATTGCCCATGACACGGAGATGATAGCCGGCGCCATCAAGCAGGTGAAGGATTCAGGCATCCCGGTGGTAGCCTATGACAGGATGATCCTGGGTGTGCCCATAGACGCCTATATCTCCTTTGACAATATGGAGGTCGGCCGCCTTTTCGGCCGGGCCCTGACCACAGCGGTTCCACGGGGAAGATACCTGGTGGTGAACGGCTCGGTCCGGGATACCAACAGCTACCAGGTCAACGCCGGACTCTATGAAGTTCTTCAGCCCCTGATCAATGAAGGCAGGATTCAAGTAGCCAAGGAAATCTGGCTGGAGGAGTGGAGCTTTGATGAAGCCCTTGAAAAGATAGGCGCCATATTCGATGAATCCACCGACTTCGATGCCATCTCCTGCGGCAATGACCAGATAGCCAACGCTGCCATCCAGCTGTTGTCCGAACGCCGCCTTGCCGGGAAAGTGGCAGTGGTGGGTCAGGATGCGGATCTGATAAACTGCCAGCGGATAGTGGAAGGTACCCAGCTCATGACCGTGTACAAACCCCTTGCCAAGCTGGCATCCCGGGCTGCCAGGCTTGCCGTAGCCTTGGCAACCGGCACAGACTTCCCCCATGACACCCTTCAGGAGAACAACAGCGGTACCATGATTCCTTCATACATCGAGGCGCCACTTCCTGTCGGGAAGGACAACATGGATGGAACCATCATCCGGGACGGCTTTCACTCCGGTGAGGATGTGTACCGGAACATCCTCCGTGAAGTAGAAAATTGACATCGCTTTTTTACCCATACAGCTGGCTTGAGACAGCACACTCTCCAGAAAGTACCGCTTATTGTCAAAAGTTTACGATTTCAGAAACCAGGACAACAGGGTGATAATGGTGCAAGTTTTCAACCAAACGGAGGTAAGGAGATTATGAAGAAAATCATCGTCACTCTGATGATCCTCTCAATCGTCGGTTCGTTCGCCTTTGCGGCGGGTGGCCAGGATAGCGGCGCTGCAGCCGAGGGCCAGACCCTCATCGGCATCGCCATGCCCGAGACCACTGTGCAGCGCTGGGTAAAAGACGGCAACCAGCTCAAGGCCGAAGCAGAGAAGCGCGGCTACAAGGCCGAGCTCCAGTTTGCAGACGGACAGCAGCCCTTGCAGAACCAGCAGATCCAGAGCTTCCTGACCCAGGGCGCCAAGGTCCTCGTCGTCGGCTGCCTCAATGACGGCGTTGCATCGGTAGTAGCCGAAGCAAACCGCGACAAGGTCGCAGTCATTGCCTACGACCGCATCATCCAGAACTCCGACCAGTACGACTACTACATCACCTTCAACAACTTCAAGGTCGGTGTACTCCAGGGTCAGGGTCTCGAGACCGCCCTTGATCTCAAGAATGCCACTGCCACCGCACCCAAGAACATAACCCTGTTCGCCGGTTCCCCCACTGACGGCAACGCCTTCTTCTTCTTTGACGGCGCCATGAGCGTCCTCAATCCCTATATCGAGAAGGGCGTTCTCAAGGTAGTGGGACCCTATCCCAAGACTTCCAAAGACACCGCCAACTTCACCCGCATTGCCACTGAAGGCTGGCTGGCACCCAACGCCAAGACCCGCATGGAAAACCTGCTCAGCAACGACGCCCGTGACGTAGTCCTGGATGCAGTGCTTGCTCCCAATGACACCCTTGCCAGGGCCATCATCGAAGCCTGCAAGGCAGATGCCAAATACCGCACCAAGCTTCCCATGGTCTCCGGACAGGATGCTGAAATCGACTCCCTCGTTGCCATCCGCAACGGTGAGCAGTACATGACGGTATTCAAGGACACCAACAAGCTCGCCGAGGCTGCAATCATCCTCGCCGACGCCATTGCCAAGGGCCAGACCCCGAGCATCCCCGGTGCAGTCCTCGCTTCCGGCGACCTCAAGGAGATCGGCAATACCGGCAAGAAGTATGTGAATGCATACCTCCTGGACCCCATCGCCGTAACCAAGGCCAACGCCAATGTTCCTGTTGATGCAGGCTTCTACACTGCTGAAGAATTGACTAAAATAAAGTAATAGTGTTCCGGTAGAAAGAGCAGGCTGTTGAGGGGCTACCGCTTTTTCAACAGCCTGCGGGCAAAAAGGCCACGGAGGGTGGGAATACATTCCGATCATCCGTGGCATTCCTGTATACAGCAAAAGGTGGTCTTTGTGGACGAGTACATCCTTGAAATCAAGAACCTGACAAAAGACTTTCCCGGCGTCAGGGCTCTGGACAATGTGGACCTCAAGGTCAGACGCGGGGAAATCCACTCCATCTGCGGAGAGAACGGCGCGGGAAAATCGACCCTCATGAGTGTCATCAGCGGGGTATATCCCAAGGGCAGTTACGAGGGAACAGTAGTATTCAAAGGCAACGAGACCGCATACCACAGTGTCAAAGACAGCGAAAAGGAAGGCCTGGCCATCATCCACCAGGAACTTGCGCTGAGCCCCTATCTATCAATCTACGAAAACATCTTCCTGGGACATATGCAGACCAAGTTAGGCATCATCAACTGGGATCACTATATCAAGGAATCCAACAAGTACCTGAAGATCGTGGGGCTCGGTGAACCACCGGAGACCATTGTAAGCAAGCTTGGCGTAGGCAAGCAGCAACTGGTCGAGATAGCCAGGGCCCTGTCCAAGAAGGCGGATCTTCTCATCCTGGACGAGCCCACCTCTTCCCTGAACGATGACGAGAGCGAGAAACTGCTGAACCTGATCCTTGAGTTCAAGAAACAGGGAATAACCAGCGTCATGATTTCCCACAAACTCAACGAGGTTCTGAAGGTTGCCGATACCGTAACGGTGCTACGGGATGGCAAGTCCGTGGCGTCCTACGGTGTGAAGGAAGAAAAGCTCACCGAAGAGCGGATCATCCGCGACATGGTGGGCCGTGATCTGACCCACCGTTTCCCCGAGCGTAAATCAGTTCCGGGAGATACGGTGATGGAAGTGAAGAACTGGACCGTCTACCATCCCGATTACCACAGCATAAAGGTGGTGGATGATGTGTCCTTCTTCCTGCGCAAGGGGGAGATACTTGCCTTCTGCGGCCCCATGGGTGCCGGGCGTACCGAAATGATGATGAGCATCTTCGGCAGATCCTACGGATCCCGGAGCGAGGGTGAAGTAATAATCAATGGCAAGAAGCCCAATCTTGGCTCCTGCAGGGCCGCGATGAAGGCGGGGCTCGGGTATATCTCCGAAGACCGTAAAAGCCTCGGGCTCATACTGATCCAGGACATAAAGACCAACATCTCCAACTCCAGCCTGGGCAAGATTTCACGGGCAGGCATCGTGGATGGACACAAAGAAGTCATTGTGGCCGAGAAATACCGCAAGGACCTGAATATACGCACCCCTTCGATACATCAGATAACCCGGAACCTGTCCGGCGGCAACCAGCAGAAGGTTGTGGTAAGCCGCAGCCTCATGGCTGATCCGGATATATTCATTGTAGATGAACCGACACGGGGAATCGATGTAGGTGCCAAGTCGGAGATCTACTCCATACTCAACGACATGGCAGCCCAGGGCAAGAGCATAATCATGGTCAGTTCAGAGCTTCCGGAAGCCCTCGGCATGGCTGACAGGATCTATGTCATGAACGAAGGAAAGATAAAGGGCGTGCTGAACCGCGAGGAAGCAACCCAGGAAAAAATCATGCATATGGCGCTGGTCGGCTGATGACCGCATACACTATGAACAATGGATGGGGGAACCATGGGCGAAAAAACAATACGGACAACTGACTTCAAGACCATCTTCAGGAACAACATCCGCAACTATTCGATGTTCCTGATTCTTGCACTGATCATGCTGATCTTTGCGCCCATGGTCGGATGGCGCAATTTCGGCGCCCGCAACCTGACAAACATCTTCTTCCAGTACAGCTACGTGCTGATTCTGGCAGTCGGGATGGTACAGACCATCATCATCCTCGGGATTGACCTCTCGGTCGGTTCGGTCTGTGCTTTTACTGGCGCACTTACGGCCATAATCTACAACTCAGGCGCCGGGATGCCCATGACAGTGGTCTCCGGCCTGGCGATTGGTCTTGCCATCGGTGCCTTCCAGGGGCTCTGGGTAGCCTATGCCAAAATACCGGCCTTCATCGTTACCCTGGCTGGCATGATGCTGTTCCGCGGGCTAACCTATTTCGTCACCAACATCAATCCCATTTCGCTGAGGGACACCGGCTATTCCTATCTCGCAACCGGTACGGTGGACGAAGTACTCAAACTGAGCCCGCTTGTAGACACCGGCAGCTTCAGACTCTATCCCGCTTCCCTTGTTGTGGGCGTACTTCTGGTGGTGCTCTTCATCATTTCCGAAGTGATGTCACGGAACAAGAAGATAACCAATGACTTTGCGGTAAGCTCGACACCGATCTTCGTCGGCAAGCTGGCCATCATCAGTGTATTGGTCTTGGCCCTGGCAGAGCGCTTCGCCGAGTACCGCGGCCTTCCCATTGCCGTCCTTGTGGTGGGCATAACAGTGTTCGTGTTCCAGTTCATCCTGAACAACACCGTCCTTGGCCGCTACATCTACGCAGTGGGTGGCAACTCCCGGTCGGCAAAACTGTCGGGCATCAATTCGGAATTCATCACCTTCATCGTGTTCTGCTTCATGGGCATGCTGGCAGGGCTTGCGGGTGTCATTTCCACAGGGTATATGAATACCGCCCTGCCACAAGCCGGACTAAACTTCGAGCTGGATGCCATCGCGGCCTGCTACATCGGTGGTGTCTCGGCAGCCGGCGGCATAGGAACGGTGATCGGTGTGATAGTCGGAGGCCTGGTGATGAGTGCCATAAACAACGGCATGTCCCTGATGAACCTTGGCCAGCACTACCAGTACGTAGTCAAGGCGCTGGTTGTGTTGTTTGCCGTCTACTACGACGTGTATACCCGCCGCAAAGCCGGTTTGGGTTGAGCTACTATACGATCTGACTCAGAACAGAACGCCGGGCCTGCGCACGCAGCCCGGCGTTTTTACTAGCACCGACTTATAGCAACCGACTGCAACAGTTTCCTATATCATCTTCCTGTATTTCTTCCAGGCAAACCACATCAGGGCAAGCACAACCGGCACCATCGCAATGGCTATCCAGTTGCCCTGGAATAGGTGATAGAACCAGTACCGAACCTGGTTGCCGCCGTCGGTAAAGGCGGTAATCTCGCGCCCGCCTATGTCAAAGTCCATACCGGCCGCCAAGGCCTGGCTGGTGTACAGGGGAGCCAGGTCAGAGGCTATGAGCAGGAAGGTGGCAATAACGGGGATGCCTGCAAGCACGGCGCGCAGCACATTGCCGCCCATTATCAGCGTTGTCAGGGACATGATGGATATGAGGTTAGGCAGATCTCCCAGGGGTATCACCCGGTTGCCCGGGATGATGAAGGCTATCAGCAGGGATACAGGTATCAGGATAAGCCCGGTGGCGATCACCGAGGGGTGGGTCATCAGGATGCCCGAATCAACCGCTATGGCCAGCCCCTTCATGGTTACAAAGCGCTTCTCCACCAACTGCTTGAAGGCCGACGATACGGCACTCATGCCCTCTCCTATGAGGCCACCACACTTGGGCAGCAGGAACATCACGGCGGCAATATTGATGGAGGTTTCCAGAGTGGCCTTCAGGTCATAGCCGGCCAGAAGCGACAGGGACACGCCGACCAGGATACCGATGACCATGGGTTCCTGAATCAGGTGGGGCCCGGTGCTGGTTGCGGCCTTTCTGGATGGATCCCAGCCCAGTCGACGCAATCCGGGAACCGAGTCAAAAACGCTGTTCATGGCCACCGCGTAAGGCAGGAGGCCCACCACCGACACAGGGCTTATGGCCAGGCCATCCAGACCCATCTCCCGCTTGATGTACGGGGCCGACCAGTCGGAGTTCTTGATGGTATAGATGGCAATCAGGAGGCTGGCGGCTATGCCCAGCAAGAGGCTGCCGGTCATGTTCTGGACCAACACGCCGATGAGTGCAAAATGCCAGTAGTTCCACAGGTCGATATACAGCGTCTTCGTGGTCCTGGTCATGAGCATGCCCAGGTTCAGGAGCATGATCAGAGGTATAAGCAAAGGCGTCAGGGACGACGACCAGGTTATGGCAGCCAGGGGCGGCCAGCCCACATCGGCCACCGGATAGTTCAGGCCCCGCACCTGTATGATGGCCTCTATGGCAGGGCTTATCTGGGTTACAAAAAAGCTGAAGACAACAAATACACCTGAAAAGCCAACACCGATCTTTATGCTGGCAAGCAGGGCTTCCTTCAGACGCATCCTGGCAACCAGGGCCAGGATGAGCATGAATACGGGGAGTATCACATAGGCCTTGAAACTGAAGAAGGTCGCGAAGGCTGACGAGAGACTGGTTATGATGGTTTCCATGGTGCAATTTTATGCCACCCTGGTGGCAGAGGTCAACGCTGGTGAGGTATGATGGAATGCCAAGCCAACCAGAAGTGCATGCAGATCGGGGGAAATACACCACGAGCGGCACCATACCCTTCGTCGATCGGTCGCGTCTTCTTCACAGGCCGGTTTGCCCATGGCAAAGCATATATAGTACTATCTACTGTGTTTACAGGAGGCTGCAATGAACAATTTCACGTACATGAACCCCACAAAAATCATCTTCGGCAAGGGTGCAGAGAACCAGGTAGGCGCCGAGACCGCCGCCCATGCAAAAAAGATCCTTCTCCACTACGGCAGCGGCAGCATAAAGAAGTCCGGACTGTATGACAGGGTATGTGCATCCCTGAAGGCAGCTGGCGTGCAATGGGTTGAGCTCGGCGGCGTGGTACCCAACCCACGGCTGGCCCTGGTTCAGCAAGGTGTAAAACTATGCAAGGAAAACAAGCTTGAGCTGATCCTGGCCGTGGGCGGCGGCAGTGTAATCGACTCCGCCAAGGCCATTGCCATGGGCGCCGTCATGGATGGCGATGTCTGGAACTACTACATCGGCAAGGGCCAGCCCGCAGGAGCCTTGCCCGTGGCAACGGTTCTCACCATTCCTGCTGCAGGTAGCGAGTCCAGCCCCGGCACGGTCATCACCAACGACGAAGGCATGCTCAAGCGCGCAGTGAACGCCGACTGCCTCTTCCCCCGTTTCTCCATCCTGAATCCCGAGCTTACCTTTACCCTCCCCCGCTTCCAGATAGCCTGCGGCGCATCCGACATCATGGCCCATCTCATGGAACGCTACTTCACCAACACAAAGAATGTGGAATACACCGACCGCCTGCTTGAAGCCACCATGAAGACTGTCAGCCACATGGCTGCCAAGGTCCTGGACAATCCAGCTGACTACGACGCTTGGTCGGAGTTCATGTGGGCCGGGACCGTGGCCCACAACAACCTGCTGGACACCGGCAGGCTGGCTGACTGGGCCTCCCACGACATAGAACACGAACTCAGCGGTATCTACGATGTGGCCCATGGCGCAGGCCTTGCTGTGGTATTCCCTGCGTGGATGAAGTACAACCTGAGCCACGATGTGAACCGCTTTGCCCAGTGGGCTGCCAGGGTCTGGAATGTTGACATGGACTACTTCAACCCGGAGGCCACCGCACGGGAGGGCATACGCCGGCTGGAAGCCTATTATCATTCCCTGGGCCTGGGCACCAGACTTGCCGATCTGGACATAGGCATCGACCGCCTTGACGAGATGGCCCGCAAGAGCACCGACGGAGATGTCCGTACCATAGGACAGTTCGTGAAACTGGACAGCAAGGCAGTCAGGAAAATACTGGAACTGGCAGCTCACCAGCATACCGTATAAAAATCAGGAAGCTCCGGGAAGAAAATATGCATCCGGCATGTTCAGTCCATCATGCATGACCTTGTTGAACAGCTGGAAATTTTCGATGAAAAGGTCAACCAGGCGCGGATCGAATTTAAGGCCGCGCTGGCTGATCAACATATCCAGAGCAGCATCATGGGACCAGGCCTTCTTGTAAGGACGGTCAGAGATCAGAGCGTCAAAGACATCGAGGATGCTCACGATCCTGCTGTTCAGTGGTATTTCCTCGCCGGCGAGTCCATGTGGATAACCGCTGCCATCCCAGTTCTCATGGTGGCTCAGAGCTATGGATGCTCCTGCCACCAGATATGCACTCTTTGAATGCTTAAGAAGATCAAAGCCAATAACCGTATGCTGTTTCATTTCTTCAAACTCATCGGCAGTCAGCTTTCCGGGTTTGTGCAGAATGGCATCCGGTATGCCGATCTTTCCGATGTCATGCAGAGCGGAACTGTGAAGCATGATTTTTTGTTCCTGCTCATCCTGTCCAAGCAACTGCGAAAAGAACGTGGAGAGCGTGCCAATGCGTTTGAGGTGTTCCCCGGTTTTCTCGTCACGATAATCCGATATCCTGCCCAGAATGTAGAGTGTTTCCACCTCCTGGGCTACAGCGGTGTCCCTCGCCCGCTTCTCGGCGCCCAAGGTAGCTTCCAGCTGAAGCTGATATCCATGCAGACGTGAGATCATGACATTGAACCTGGTTGCCAGATTACCGATTTCGTCGGTGAACTCGGAGGAGACTCTTCTGGTCAAGTCTCCTGTGGTAGTTATGGTAGAAATCGTACTGGAGAGCCGCTCCACCGGACCAATGACATGACCTACGAAAATGGACAGAAACAGCGTGACGGTGATGATGGATACGAGCAATATGACAAGGTATGTGAACTGGATTTTCTGTATGTCCACAAAGAAAGTAGACTGCAATTCCGTCACCGCTACGGTCCAGCCCAGGGGCTCGAACACGAAGGCGACACCGATCCGTTCTTCACCCAGGAGTTCCGACTCGAACCATCCAGGAGATATCTCCTGCGCATTCTCTTCTGTCATGGTATCAGGTTCATCCAAGGGCTGGGAGCTCAATCCCGCCTGGAGTATCAGTGTTCCATTGCTGTCAAAGGCCAGTACCGATTCAGTTTCGCTGCGCAACAACGAATAAGCATAGGTCAGGAAGGATGTCTGGGAGGACAGCCGGTATTCTGCCTGTGAGTCCAGCCCAAGGGTACTGAGCATGTCCCATTCACTGTACAGAAAATCCCGTAACTGTTCTGCCTTGTAGGCTATGTGCTTATTGGCAATTCCCGTAATGGCAGATCGTGATTCCAGAGCAGCAAGGACACCACTCAGCAGAACCACGACGGCAACCAGTGGGATGATCGTCAGATACAACTGTGATCGCAAGCGGAGGCTCTTTTTCATGGGTACACTATAGCATCACGCATAGTGGATTAACAGAGAGTTTAATCATAGAATAAGCATACATGAAATATCCGGGGATGGAACACAAACCGCAGAACCGTCTCGATGTCTTCCTCATAGTTTCCAATAGTGCTCTAGTCGTATTCGCTGCAGGCTTCATCTGGTTTACCTCAGTCTTCTATCGTGAGAAGGGGGCGGAAATATCTTTGAGGGAAAGCCGTTTTGTCACGACCGAATGGAGCCTGATGCAGACGCTGAAGGCAAATACCGACCGCCAACTCATGGACAAAGAGCAGGAAATCCTGGCACTGCGGAGACGATACCTGCAACTGGTTCAGAACCCTGAGTCATCCCAAGGCCTTTCCATACTCAGGAGCCAGTTGCAGAAGGCAGAGGAAGAACGGAGGGATATACTTTCACTCAGCCTGAAAGTCCCGGCCAGCCCAACAGCCAGTGAGGAGGAAAATCCTCCATCGCCGGCAGAGCCAGCTGCAATCCAACAATCCACCCCGGCGGGTTCTGCAAGCACAATATTCCAGAGCAGGATCATGGTACTGGAATCCCAGTTGGCTGATGAGAGGGCTCTGTCTCTGGCCTTGAGCACTGCCCTGGACACCATATCAAAAGATCGGGATCTGGCCATCCGTACCTTCAGGGCTGAGCTGGACACCAGGAATGCCGCAATTGAAAGGCTCAGCACGGCAGGAAGAAGCGCGCTGGAAACCCTGAGTGCCGGCTCCCAGGATATTGCCGTTCAAAGGCAGGCTCTCGGGCTGGATCTGAACACAAAGGTACTTCTGCGTGCAATCGCAAGTTCACCAGAAATCAGGGCCTATTATCCAGATCTACTGGACTCCCTGGACCACTACGTGGAGCAACTGGCCCTCATGGAGCGACTCAGGGGTCAGGCCGAGACCTATGCAGCAGTCACCAAGGCCTTGGAGCCACTTCAGCAGGCACTGAGCCAGGAATGAGAGTGCCTGGAAGCTGTCCCAGGAGTAATGAATAAGCTAGTTGACAACTATTTCGGCATAGGTCGATTGAAAAGGGCCAGCAATAGCATAGACCCTGTACGTATTCGGTTGAGCAGGTTGTGCATTGAAAGCAACAAACACTGTCGGTGACTTCGGAAGAGACTCAGCACTGACATCACCGACAGCAGTGACAAATTCTGCCGTATCCCTTTTGTGTAGTATCCGGAATCCTTGAATCTTGTACTGAGGCGGGTATGACCACTCAATCCTGACTTTCGAGGTATCTCCAGGGACTCTCTCTGCGGAGAGTATTATAGGGGCTGGGAGCAGCACAGTTATCGTGGCATTCGTACTAAAGCCAAGGCTGTCGCTGAATCTGATTGTTACAGGACCAATCGAGTTTCCCGCCGTGTATGAGTATGAGGGAGCAACATCGTCGATACTGCCAAGGT
>JAVEXH010000156.1:0-6737 GCA_034004175.1 Spirochaetia bacterium | reverse complement strand
CTTGAAGGTGCTCGAGATCATGAAGAAGATCACCAACTGGAAGACGACGTCTATGAGGGGGGTAAGGTCTACATTGATCTGCGGTTTCAGCCGCCGATTCAGGATCATGCCGGAGTCCTCCTGGCATCGCTGCGGCGCTTGCCGGAGTTGATCATGAGTATGAGGGCCGTAACCTGATTCTCCATCTTTATAAGTATGAGGTTTACCTTGGTAACCAGGTAGTTGTAGAAGATGACCGCCGGTACGGCAACCACGATGCCGGCAACCGTGGTGACCAGGGCTTCGGAGACACCCTTGGCCAGGATGGACGGATCAGCAACAGCGCCGAAGCGGCCAAGCACACCGAAGGCCTCCATGGTGCCGGTAACGGTACCAAGCAGGCCAAGCAGAGGTGCTATATGGGCAATGGTTCCCAGAGCAGATACATTGCGTTCAAGTTTGGGCACTTCCTGGTTGGCCGCATCCTTGAGCACTTCCTTCTGGGCCAGTTCGGGGTACTCCCGGTGCTCTATGCCTACCTTGATGAGGGCAGACAGGGGGGACAGGTTGTTGTCGCAGATGGACATGGCCTCGTCGAAATGACCCTTCTCCACCGATGCCTTGATACGCTGGAAGAGCTTGTCCTCATCCACACTTATACGGCGGAAATACAGGATACGCTCTATGATGATGGCTGCTCCGACCACCGAAAGCGCCATTATCACCCACAGGACAACACCACCCTTTGCAATTAAATCGAACATGTACCCTCCGGTCCGTCTTCAGACTCCGACGGCTCCGGGAGAAAACACCGGAACCCTCACTAGGATACTACTATAACACAGTGGACGCTGGAAGTCATTTTGTCCCGGTTCCGATCATACCCGATCTCAGGCCATACTTTGGTTTCAGGCGACCCCCTTGTGGACCTTGGCCAGGGCAGCCACATCCAGGATGAGGGCAATGCCGCCGTCGGCCAGGATGGCAGCCCCGGATACGCCGGTGGCGAAGCGGGCTATCTCGCCTATCGGCTTGATGACGGTCTGGTAGCCGCCTATGACCTGGTCAAAGCCTATGGCCAGCCTTGAATCAAAGATGCTGACTATGACCACTTCCTCCCGGGGTGGTACCGGATCGTCGGCGCCGAAGAGGTCTCTGGACGATACGTAGGGTATGAACTCCTTGTCGCGTACTATCAGGCGCTCCGGTGACTTGGGACGCTCCCGCTCAAAGCAGGAATCAACCGACGACAGGGGAATGACGAACATCCGCCGGCCAGCCCGTACCAGGAATCCGTCGATTATGGCCAGGGTCAGCGGTATGTCCAGAATGAACTCCGACCCCTCACCCAGCTTCGAGTGTACCGTCAGGGTTCCGCCCAGCTGGTCTATGGCTGTCTTGACCACATCGAGGCCGACCCCGCGGCCGGAAACATTGGATATTACATCGGCTGTGGAGAAACCCGGCTTGAAGATGAGCATGTCCGTTTCTTCATCCGATAGCCGTGCTTCGGCACCGACTACTCCCCTCTCCACGGCTTTCCTGAAGATCTTCTCCCTGTCCAGTCCACCGCCATCATCCTTGACCATGATGCGCACGAAGGCTCCGGCATGGGTGGCCGACAGGGTTATGGTTCCCGTCTTGTCTTTTCCGCGTTTCTCACGGACGGCAGTGGTTTCCAGGCCATGGTCTGCTGCATTGCGCACCAGATGGACCAGGGGGTCGTTGAGGGCATCTATCACCGATTTGTCAATCTCGGTCTCGCCACCCACAAGCTGCAGATCTATCTCCTTGTTCAGGTTCTTGGACAGGTCACGCACCAGACGCTTGAACTTGGCAAAGAGGGTATCCATCGGAACCAGGCGCAGTTCCATGGAGGTGGCGCGCAGTTCGCTGGCCAGGCGCTTCACGTAATCGGTTATGCCATGTACATGGCGGTCCCCGGAGTCCTTCACAGCCTGGGACAACTGGGCCTGCACGGTAACTAGTTCACCGACAAGGTTCAGCAGGGCATCCAGCTTTTCCGACCGGATGCGTATGGTCTTGCGTTCAGTATCTTCCCGCACAGCCTGTACCACATTCTTGGCATGCTGCTGCTCGAACAGCGCATCTTCCACCACCTCCGGAGGCGTATGCATCTCCGATACCAGTATCTCGCCTATCGGACGCTGCCGGGCCAGGGCATCCTGTATCTGCTGGTTGGGCAGGTGCCGATACTTCAGAATCTCGCCAAGGCGCTTTACCTCATCACCATCCATGAACTCGTCTGTATCAACTTCTTCTACGGAGATGAAAGAAGATCCTTCTTCGAAAATGAATACATTCCTTATTTCGTCCTGGCTTTTGTCGGTTGTGAGCAGGACATTCCAGGAGAGTATGCAGGATTCCGGATCCAGTTCAGCCAGGCGCGGAACATCGCCGCAGTCACTTCGCACACTGGCCTTGCCCAGGGTCCGCAGTTCACGGATCAATGACTCCGGCTTCACTCCACGCCTGTAGGAATCCGCTGATGGTCTGTAGACGATTCTGTACGTCTTCTGTTCGCCACCATCATGGACCGCTGCCGTTCCGCTTTCCGGATGGGAATCGGCCATATCCGGTCTGGAAGCCATAGTTCCTGATGGGGAATCAGAAGATTCTCTGGCCAGTCCTCTGGACAATCTGGACAGGACTGTCGTAAGCACGGACTTCTCCGCATCCGAGGCATGTTCGGGGCTATCCAGAAGCAGGCGGATGTAGTCCCGGGACCGTAGCACTACATCTGCCAACTCCGGCGTGGACGGCAATTTGGCTGTCCGGTAATGGTCCAGGGCTGTCTCGACCTCGTGGGCAAAGGCTCCCACAGCATCGAAGCCGAACATGGATGCGGAACCCTTGATCGAGTGCAAGGCCCTGAAGGCGGCATTCATGGCTTCCAGATCCGTAGGGTTCCGCTCCAGTTGCAGAAGATGCCCCTCCAGGCCATCCAGCAGTTCCCGGGCTTCATCAAGGAAGGTCTCTATGAGTTTATCGTTCATGCCTTGGACCTCTTGGTCTTTGGTACAGTCCGGGATACTGAGCCGCCCACTGGACGTACCATGGCTGGAACAAGACCGGACCTGGTCTTGAAACTGTTGAACGCGCAGGCTTCACACACCACATCACAACCGAGCAAAGTCGAAACCCTATTCTTCGAACCTTCACCTTCTATGCCCATGCGCTGATTCCGCAACCTGGCTTCATGCTTGAAGGCTATGACCAGCTGGGCAAAAGCCGAATCGGCAGTGTGTACCCCGCCAAGATCAAGTACCACCGTATCGTCCGGACCGGCTTTGTCCATGGCAGCCAGAAGCTCAAGCCTGAAGGCTGCTACAGACGCAATACCCGCATCCCGGGGAGCTACCACAACTCGGTCAGCCACGACGGCCTCCTTCCACAGCAAACAGCGTTTCCCTGGAGGTAAGCTCTTTGAGGTCAAGTATGGAATGCCGTACACCACCTACAAAACAGAACCCTTCAAAGAAGCGTCCGGCTGATTCAGGCAGGAACCCGGGAACAGGAGATAGTTCACCTTCATTCAGGGTAACAACCTTGCCTATCCGGTCGGCCTGCAGGCCTATGAAGGGTAGCAGCGTTCCGTTCTCCGTTTCGAAGATGACTATGCCACCCTCCTCCTCATCATCAGCCGGGCTGTTTACATTCCGGCCCACAGTATTTTCTGCCACCGCTGTGTTGTCCTGGTTGGCAACGGCTGTCTGCTCGTCATCAACCTTGGTTCTTTTAAGTATCTCCGATGGATCGAATACCGGCACAACATTGCCCCGGACATTTGTCAGACCGGTAACAATGGTATCTGCATGAGGCAAAGGAGTGATGGCTTGCGGGTCGAGCACGGAGTTGACGAATTCGACTCCCACTCCATACCGTCGACCATCCAGCTCAAAGGTCAGAAATTGCCGCATCAGGCGCCCTCCTCTCTAGAATTCGATGAAGTCATCATCATCGGCATCTCCACCCTCGAAAGGCTTGCGCGGTATGATCGCCGTTGAAGAACCGGTATGGCCAGGTTTGCGTGCCTCGATCCTGGCAGTCTTGTCAGCCTGGTTTACGGCGGGCTTGTGTGAAGTCCGGGCTGAAAGGCTGGCCGCGGAACCATTACTTGTCCGGCCAGTGGAGGAACTTCTGGTGGCAGAGCCACCAGCGGGGGAGCTACCGGAAACCCTGGCTCCTGTTTCGACCTTCGAAGATGTCAGCTTGAAAAACGCAATTGCCTCCTTGAGCCGGGTAGCCTGTTCGGCAAGCTGCTCGGCGGTTCCTGCCACCATGGATGACTGGCTTGAAATCTCCTCGCTGGTGGCACTGAACTCCTCGGACAGGGAGGCGTTGCTCTGGATAACCGTGTCCAGCTGGGCTATTGCCTTGTTTATCTGCTGGGCTCCGGAATCCTGTTCGCGGCTGGCCACACTGATCTCCTGGACCAGTTCGGCGGTCCGCTGGATATCGGGGACCATGCTCTGCAGCATGGCTCCGGCTTTCTCGGCCACGCCAACACTGCGTTTTGAAAGTTCTGATATCTCTCCTGCTGCAATCTTGGACCGCTCGGCCAGTTTGCCCACCTCGCTGGCTACCACGGCAAAGCCCTTGCCGTGCTCACCAGCCCTGGCTGCCTCTATGCTGGCATTGAGGGACAGCATGTTGGTCTGCCTGGCTATCTCTTCTATGATGCTTATTTTTTCCGCAATCTGCTTCATGGCCGCTACGGTCTCGGTCACCGTGGCGGCTCCCTGTTTGGCATCCCCGGCAACCTTGGTGGCTATACCCTCGGTCTGTATGGAGTTGTCGGCGTTCTGCCTGATGTTTGCACTCATCTGTTCCATACTGGCCGAGACTTCCTCGGCACTGGCTGCCTGCTCGGTGGCACCCTGGGACAGTTCCTGACTGGAATCGGAAATACCGGTAATGCCGATGGACATCTGCTGGGCAGCAGCTGCCAGTTCGTCAGCACCGGAAGAAACACCATCGCTGGCTTCCTTTACGCCGCTGACCACCTCCCGCAAACGCTGTATGGTCGAATCGATTGAAATGGCCAGGATTCCTATCTCGTCACGCCGTGCCTTGGTGGATTCCTTTACCTCTATGTCCAGATTGCCCCGGGAGAGGGCATCCGATGCATCCGCAAGCATCTTCACCGGTTTGGCAATGGATCTGCCTATGAGCAGGGACAATACGACGATCACGAGGACCGCGATTGCACTGATGGCAACAACCAGCAGGGCTATCAAGCGGCCACTGGCCTGGATCTCTGCTGTCGGCACTATGATCCCAAGTGACCAGTCCGGTGTTCCGGCGACAGGAGCGGAGAAGATGATGAGATCAGAACCATCCGGCCTGACCACGTGCATCCTCACGATTTCTCCACGGATCATTGCCTTGCCAACCATATCAAGTCCCTGGTAACCAGCCTCGGCACTTTCCAGGGTGTTCAGATTCATGACCAGATCCTGATTTGCATGGGCAATGATCAAGCCCGTTCCATCCACCAGGAAGCCGGTACCCGTCTGTCCCAGCCGGATGGAAGAAGCCGTTCTGGAAAGATCATCCAGAGTTACCTGGATACCCACCAGGCCGTCATTCCTGCCGTTCCGTTTGATGGCAGCGGCTATGACTACTATAGGTTTGCCTGTTGCGAGGGAAATCACCGGATTTGCCACCACAACATCAGCAGTTCCCGACAGGATCTCCTTGAAGTAGGCGCGTTCGGAAATGTTGCCAGACTGGCCTTTCATCGGAATGAAATCACCGTTTGCCCAGGCAAAGAAGACACCGTCGAACTCAGCATCCAGCTGGGCATCCAGTCGTGGAAGGAAATCCGCTATCTCGGTGGTATCACCCCGTACCATTATGTCTCGGATCGCCATGTCCTGCACAAAAAGGGCATAGCGGGCAATCATCATGGAAAGGTGATCTGCCCGGGCCTTTACCACCTCTACAGAATATTCCGCTGCCTGTTCCTCGGCACTCGCGAACGATTGTGATGCGATCACAACCGCCAGGATACTGAGCACAACCAGTGTGGAAAGTCCGAATATCAGTGCAATCTGCGTTCCGATGGAGACACGTTTTCCGCTTCTGCCGCCAACTGCCATACTATCCTCCCGGATTCATATACAAAATTGCTGAGTAATCATATCAACAAATATACTGCAAGAACCTTGCAACAGTCCCTGCCGATGTCCATAAATCCAGTACTTCGAAAGAACCCGGGTATCAAAAATCTTCAGAAAGCCCTGCATCAACAAGTACCGGCCTTTCTTTTATCGCCAGCCCCACCTCGTTGCCCCCGAGCCTGAAGAACCCGACAGCCTCCTGCATATGCTCTGCCTGGGATGCAAGATCCCTCGCCGTGTTTGCCACCATGGCAGCCTGGCTGGAAATCTCTTCGCTGGTCGAACTGAACTCCTCTGACAGGGAAGCATTCTGTTGTATGACGGTATCCAGTTGACTGATGGCCTTGTTGATCTGCTGGGTTCCAGTATCCTGTTCCCGGCTGGCTACACTGATCTCCTGCACCAGGTCGGCGGTACGCTGGATATCCGGTACCATGCCTTCAAGCATGGCGCCCGCCTTCTCCGCTATGTCGACGCTTCTTGATGACAATATCGAAATCTCACCAGCGGCAACCTTACTGCGCTCTGCCAGTTTGCCCACCTCGCTGGCCACCACGGCAAACCCTTTGCCGTGCTCGCCTGCCCTGGCGGCCTCTATGCTGGCGTTGAGGG
>JAVEXH010000155.1:0-6748 GCA_034004175.1 Spirochaetia bacterium | reverse complement strand
TTCTTCTGCCTTGGTGTAATTGCGGTCTGCCCCGGCAGCAAGGGCTTGCCTGAGCATGGTTTTATGGGATGGACTGGCCATGAATCTACTGTACCCGGGAAACAAGCTTTCCTCAAGCTTGGGGGAGCCAGTGGAGAACGATTGATTACACAGCATCATATGATTAGAATGCCTCCATGCGATGGTTCAAACGTTTCGAAAGACAGGTATTTCCTATTGCGGCAGCCATCCTGGTTGTCGGGCTCATTCTAGCCGTCTGGGGCATGGGTATGAGGGAATCAAGCAACAGACGGCTGTACCTTGAGCTTGAAGCGTACCGGACCCTGACGGCCCTGACAGATCTCGTACGTGCGGGAGGCCTTGATCGGGAAGATATCCTTAGGGTCAACTCTTTTGGAATTTATTCTGCAGAAGGACAAGCTTTGTATCGATATGGCGAAGCACCGCTTCAACTTGACGCGATCAGCACTGATACCCTGCCATCACAGATTGAGTTGGGGAAAGATTCCATAATTCTGTACAGGTTGCTGGGTAACGATTTCCCGGGTCGACGGCCTGGAGGACTTGTTCCGATGGGGCAGATGGGTCCCATGGGTCAGCTTGGGCCAATGGGGCAGATGAACCAGACAGGCAGGCCTCGCAGGGATATGTCCATGTCACCCACTGCTGAGCCGATGCCAGCCATGGCTTATATAGATTATTCACTGGGGGACTACACTGCCCGTCAGGCCAGCCTTCTGACAACTCTCCTGGCGGTTTCCATAGCCCTGGCTGGACTGTATGCAGCACTGATCTTGATGTATCGAAGATATCTGGCTGCGGCCGACAGCGAGGCCCGAAATCGTGAGCTGGTTGAGCTAGGGGAAGCCGCAAGGACCATAGTGCATGAGATAAAGAATCCTCTGGGGGTCATACGCATACAATGCGGTCTGCTCAGACGCGGGGCAGACAAGGCCGCGGCTTCAGGAATAGCGGTAATAGAGGACGAAGTCCTGCGACTGACTATGATGGCAGACCGGATCCGCACGTATCTCAGCCCTGCCGATAGACAATCGCAGCCTGTGCTCATGGAAGCATTGATTGCTGGTTTCTCTGACCGTTACGCAGAGGCTGTGAGGTTCGAGACAAGATTGGCCGGTGACGAGATGGTCTCAGCCGATGAAAACAGATTGGTGGAAGCCCTGGACAACATAATCGCGAATGCGCGTGATGCCATGGCGGGATCGGATTCTGTCCCTGATCTAGAAATTTTTTCGAGGCAACAGCGTGTATTGATTCAAGTGTCCGACAGAGGTCCTGGTATAGCCCCGGAGATCAGGAAGAAACTGTTCGAGCCCTTCTTCACCACAAAGCCACGTGGGACCGGCCTTGGTTTGGCTTTGGCCCGTAAGAACATAGAAGCCTGTGGTGGGTCTCTTGTCTACACTGAACGCCAGGGAGGTGGCTCCGTGTTCACCGTCTCATTGCCGTTCTTCCGCCGGAAGCCTGTTGCCCAATAAAAAAAACCGTCCGGGTAACCGGACGGTTCGTTCAACAATCACCTTATCTCTGCACGAGTCCCGTCAAGCTGGGATCCTGTATGATCAGAATTTTCCCAGAACCTTGGCGATTATCGCGATGGCTTCCCGCAACTCGGTTTCGGTGATGACCAGGGGTGGGGCAAAACGTATGATGTTGCCGTGGGTCTGTTTGGCCAGGAGTCCTGCGTCGCGCAGGGCAAGGCAGACATCCCAGGCCTGGAACCCATCCTTGAACAGAATGGCATTGAGCAGACCCTTGCCGCGGACCTTGACCATGTTGGAGCACTTGATTTTGGCAACTTCGTCCCTGAAGATTTTCCCCATGGCCTCGGCATGCTCATCCAGTTTCTCGTCTACAAGTACATCAAGGGCAGTCATGGCAACAGAGCAGGCAAGTGGGTTGCCGCCGAAGGTGGAACCGTGGGTTCCGGGGGTAAATACCTTCATGACCTTATGGTCGGCTACAATGGCCGAAACGGGCATCACGCCGCCGCCCAAGGCCTTGCCGAGGCACATGATGTCAGGCCTGGCATTTTCATGCTGCCATGCAAAACGCTTGCCGGTGCGGCAGAAACCGGTCTGGACTTCATCGCAGATGAACAGGATGTTGTTCTTTGTACACAGATCGCGTACAGCCTTGAGGTAGCCTTCATAGGGCACGCAGACACCGGCCTCACCCTGGATGGGTTCCAGTATGATCGCGACCGTGTTGGGGGTAATGGCCTTTTCCATTGCTGCTATGTCTTCGTAGGGTACCCGGATGAAGCCAGGTACGTAGGGACCATAGTTGACCAGCGAATCGGGGTCGTTGGACATGGTGATGGCCATAAGGGTCCGGCCATGGAAGTTCTCGTTGACGCAGATGATTTCCTGTTTGCCGTTCTGGACACCTTTGACCTCGACACCCCAACGTCTGGCCGCTTTGATACCGGTTTCAACAGCCTCGGCACCGGTGTTCATGGGCAGGGCATTCTCATAGCCGGTGTATTCACACAGTTTCTTGAGGAAGAGTCCCATGCGATCGTTATGGAAGGCACGACTGGTCAGGGTGCAGGTATTGGCCTGGTCGATCAAGGCTTTGATGATCCTGGGATGCCGATGGCCCTGGTTTACAGCGGAATATGCTGACAGGAAGTCAAAATAGGTTTTGCCTTCAGGATCTTTGACCTTGACGCCTTCTGCCCAGGAGATGACGACAGGGAGCGGGTGGTAGTTGTGGGCTCCGTATTTTTCATCCAGTTCGATGTAGTCTTTGCTCTGCATTGGTTCCTCCTTGATATTCAGGCGCGATTATGGTCATAAGACCCAAACGCCATCCCAGTATATACTTTCAGTTGGAATTCATCCAGTGGCGAAATAGTGAATTTGGTCATAATTTTTTACTGTACAGGTAATTATACATTGGGTTCGCATAATTATTCATCTTTGATCCCGTTTAAAAGCCACCTTGATCAACCTTGGGAGCCCGGTTTCATATCAGTTGTACTCATATCGGAGGGCATCCTTTGTCTGTTTCCTGTTTTTGGCCAGAGAAAGCAATTCTTCAATCAGTTCAGGATAGGGCAGCCCCCCTGCTTCGCACATTTTCGGGAACATGGAGATATGGGTGAACCCTGGAATCGTGTTGGCTTCGTTCAGATAGAGCTTCCCGTCGTGCTTGTCCATGAAGAAATCTATGCGGGCCATACCCGACAGCTTGGCTGAGTGGTAAGCCTTGATAGCCAGATCCATGATGCGTGCTTTTGTATCCTGGCTGATCTCTGCCGGAATCATAAGCCTGGCACCATCGGGATCGATGTATTTTGCTTCATAATCATAGAATTCATGGGACGGGATGATTTCACCCGGTTCGAAGGCTTTTGGTTCGTCATTGCCAAGGACAGAGCATTCCAGTTCCCGTGCAGACATGAAGGGCTCGACCAGGATTTTTGTATCGTATGCAAAGGCTGCCGCAGCGGCTTTTCCAAATTGCGCCGCTTCGGTGACGCGGGAAGCCCCGACGCTTGAACCAGCCCTGGCAGGTTTGACGAAGACAGGCCAACCAAAGCTGTTCTCAATTTTTGTCATACTATCATCGAGGCGGCGTGTCAGCTCTGATCCAGCATGTACTGTGATGGAGGGCACGACTGGTAGCTCTGAATCACGCCACAGGGTCTTGGCCACTTCCTTGTCCATGCTGATCGCGCTGCCAAGGACATCGGCGCCTACATAGGCAATACCGGCACATTCCAGAAGCCCTTGTATGGTGCCATCCTCGCCATAGGTGCCGTGCAACACCGGGAAAACCACCTCAACCAGCAGATCGGAAGAGCCAAAAGAACTGTATACCCGTAGACCTTTACCGGGTACCACGACAACCGCCGGGCAATCTGTCTTCAGTTCAAGAGGGCCATCGCCTTCTCTGGCATTCTCCAGGACTGTATCGGGTTGCAGGTACCAGGATCCATCTCTGGTAATGCCAATGAGGCTGAGTTTGTGCTCCTTCTTTATATTGCGCACTACGCTTGCAGCAGAAATAAGGGAGACCTCGTGTTCTCCCGATTTTCCGCCGTACAGGATGGCAACTTTCATGGATGTTTCCTTTCGTAGCCTGCTTCTGCCAAGGCTGTATACGCTTCGGATATCTCGTCCCACGAAATGGTGCCGCTCGCGTAGATTATGGAGTTTTCGTGCCCCTTGCCCAGGAGCAGGACCGTATCGCCCTGAGTTGCCAGCTTGAATGCCTGTCGGATGGCCATGGCCCGGTCAGGAATCAGGAACAGGTTCTTGCCACGTTCCTTGCTGCCGCAACCGGCAGCGATATCCTCAAGGAGATCCATGGGTATTTCTCCCCTTGGATCCTCGTCCGAGAGTATGACTATGTCACAGTATTCGGAGGCTATGCGGCCTTGCTCGGGTCTTTTGAGGGTATCCCTCTCGCCACCAGATCCGAAAACACTGATCACCTTTCCGGTAGCCCGTTTTTTGAGGGGTGGCAGGATGGCCTGGAAACTGGACGGCGTGTGGGCATAGTCAACCAGTACCTCGAAGGGCTGACCTGCGTCGATCCTTGTCATGCGTCCTTTCACAGGTTCCAGCAGGGGCAGCAAGGGCAGAAGGCTGTCAACTGTCTTGCCTGTCAAGCGTGACACGGTGAGTACCGCCGCGAGGATGTTCTCTACATTGAACTCGCCACTCAGCTGGATCCTGGCATCATACGATTCAGTGTGAGTACCTATGCCGGTTCCACCGCCAGTGCTATGACCGGTACCTGTGCTGGTGTGGATGGTGAAGCTGAAACCTGCAGCCTCGGGCCGGATGTCCGTGGCGTACATCGTGGCATCCCTGCGGCGCATTGAATAGCTGTAGACTGGTACCGGACAGTTCTCCATGAAGAATGCTGCGCTCGGATCGTCGAGGCAGACAACGCCGAATCGTGGTGGTTCCAGTGTTGCACCTGCAATGGTTTTTGCAACGGCCAGCTTCCCCAGACGGCGGAACAGGTTGGCCTTGTCACTCCTGTATTGTTCCCACGAACCATGGAACTCCAGATGTTCATGCCTGACATTGGTCATTACGCCGACATCGAAGGCTATGTCTCCAAGCCTGTTTGTTTTTGGCGACAGCCCATGGGAGGACGATTCCAGTACTGCATATTCAAGACCGTTGGCCAGCATCTGAGCCAGCTTTGCCTGGATGGTGATGGCTTCCGGGGTAGTCTGGTGCTCCGGATTTGGAAGGACTTTGTCTGCCACCCGGTATTCCACGGTGGAAATGAAACCGGCTTTCTTGCCCGCAAGGTCAAGGAGACGGTAGATGAGCCATACAGTAGTGCTCTTGCCTTCGGTTCCGGTCACCCCGATGGTAACCAAGGATCGTGAAGGCGAGTTCCAGTAGGCATCTGCAATCGGTGACATGGCAAAGCGTGTGTCGGCCACCTTGATCCAGGCAAGCCTCTCCTTGCGGTCCGCGAGTTCTCTGGAATGTACTATTGCAGCAGCACCCCTGCGGATCGCATCGTCGATATGGGCATGGCCATCGACATGCAGACCCGGCAAGGCAAAGAACAGGAATCCAGGGCCGACTTCCCTGGAATCATAGGCAAGGCCGCTGATGTTGATGCCCGTATTGCCTTGCACCGATAAGGGATCGATGGCAGGCAGCAAGTCACTGAGTACTCTGGTCATGGGGCAATCCTAATCATCCGGAGCTTCTTAGGCAAGCCTGAAAAATGGAGCGGATCAGCATGTTCCCTTGATGAGTTGCGGGTTCTGACAGTACAATCCTGACCAAGGAGTTCGTAATGTATACTGTCAGGGTCGAGGCCAGCTTCGCTGCCGCCCATTATCTTACCGAGTACTACGGCAAATGCGAGAACCTGCATGGCCATAATTATCTTTTGCGGGCCTATGCTTGCGGTACGGAATTGGACAAGGCCGGCATGCTGGTTGATTTCGGGGTCCTGAAAGGGCGGTTGCGTGAAGTTGCGGCCCGACTGGACCACAGTTGCCTTAATGAACACGAAGCTTTCGGCAATTCTCCAAGCGCCGAACGGATAGCCCGCTATGTCTTTGAGTCGATCCGTTCGCTGGAGCCGGATATGCCCTTGTCGGCGGTTGAAGTATTCGAGACCGACACGAGCATGGCCCGATATGAGCCGTGAATCGTCTGCTGACGATCCGTATCTTGCCAGGCAGCTGATACCCTACCTGGGCAACAAGCGGGCCTTGTTGCGGCACATGAAGCCGGTTTTTGGCTCCATCATCGGTGACCGGCGTGGATCACTTTTCCTGGATCCATTTGCTGGCAGCGGTTCGGTATCCCGCCTGGCCCGCAGCATGGGCATGGCAGTGCGTGCCAATGATTGGGAGCCATACAGCGAGAGTATCAACCGTTGCTGGCTGGAACTGGCTCCGGCTGATCTGGTCTCGGCTTTTGCGGATGTGGGAGGTATCGATTCCTTTCTGCTCGACTGGAATCGCATGTATCCACTGGTCAACAATGAGGGTCTTGGTCCTGTTGCTGGCTTGACCAATCCGTCCGATCTGAATGAGAGGCGCTACATGTCCCGGTGGTATGCCCCCTCATCCACGGACCAACCCGATCTGGATGCCGAACGTCTTTTCTACAGCGCTGAAAATGCACTTTTCATCGATCGGGTCAGGTATCGGCTGGAAGACGAGTATCCAGCCCAGGAGCCTGGTTCGCCAGAAGAGATCAGGAGAAGGGTTTTACTTGGAGCTATCCTG
>JAVEXH010000154.1:0-6886 GCA_034004175.1 Spirochaetia bacterium | reverse complement strand
GAGGACAGCTTTGGTACCCTCTGCCATGAGCTTACTGAAAGCCTGCTTCTGCACCCTGACAGGGAGCCCGAAGCAGGTCCCGGGTCGACGCACAAACTCAGCCGCCTGTCCGCCACCACCCGGGCGGCCATCCTGGCAGAAGCCCTCAGCCTGTCCCGCGGCTTTACCGGTTCTCCCAGAGGCCTGGCCGCTGCCGCTGCCAGGGACGCCCTCGCGGCCGGCCAGGCCGGTGCGGTGTTCAGCCTTGAATATGGCTTTACCTGGCAGGGTCAGGCCGGCAGCCGGCCGGTATTCCTCAACGGCAGCATGGACCTGGTATATGGTGACGCCCATGGCGTTTGCGTGGTAGACTTCAAGACAGATCGCCTGATCCGGCCGGAACGGCATGCCTTCCAGCTCGGGGTCTACCGGGAATCAGCCCGGTCCATCTTCGGCGTACCAGCCCAAGCCATACTGTATTATCTGCGCAGCGGTGAGGAACGGGAAATCAACCTGGTTCCCGATGCCTCCGCTCTTGATACCGGCACTCTTCATACTGGAGTTACTGGTTGTTTTTCTGCCAACCAGGCCTCGTATGTTTGAAAAAAACATGTATACTTGGTTGATACCGTTGCGTCGCTATTTAACATGTCGGGGAGTCAAGGAATGAAGAATGAACGGATACTGATCGTTGAAGACGAGAAGATTATTGCAATTGACCTGCAACGACGTCTGGAGCGTTTCGGTTATTCCGTGGTCGGCATGGCAGGCGAAGGCGAGGTAGCTGTTTCCCTGGCTCTGGAACTGCAGCCCGACATCATCCTCATGGACATCATGCTGGCTGGCAAGATGGACGGTATCGAAGCCGCCATGGCCATCAAGTCCGCCCAGGATATCCCTTTCATCTTCCTGACCGCCTACACCGACGAAAAAACCCTCGAGCGGGCCAAAGAAGTGGAGCCCTATGGCTACATCCTCAAACCCTTCAAGGAACGCGAACTCTATACCACCATAGATATTGCCCTGTACAAACATGACATAGAACGAAAACTGACCCGCCAGGAACGGCTGTTCTCGGCCATACTGCATTCCATCAACGACGGCATCATAGCCACCGACATGGATCTCAACGTCCAGTTCATGAACCCGGTGGCGGAAGACATCACCGGCTTCAAGGAAGCCGCCGCACGGGCCAGGAACCTGTCCCAATTCATGGCCCTCAACAACACCAAGAACAACAAGGACCTCCTGGCCAACATCACCCAGGTAGGCGACAGGCCGGTTTTCTTCAACGATGTGTCCATAAAGAATGCCCTGGGCCAGAGCCTGGTTGTAGACGGATCCATAACCAGGATACACGAGCGGGCCAATTCCACCGACGGCTTCGTCATAACCCTGCGTGACATAACCGAGCTCAAACGCCTGTCGGACACCCTCAACTACCAGGCCAGCCACGACAGGCTCACAGGCCTGTCCAACCGTGAGGAATTCAGCTACAAGCTGGGCGAAGTCATAAAGAACGTGCGACTCACCGGGGGCTCCCATGCCCTGCTGGTGATGGATATCGACCGTTTCAAGGCCATCAACGATACCTGCGGCAATCTGGCCGGAGACGAACTGCTGCGCCAGGTGGCCAGCCATATCCAGACCAACATACAACGCCACGACATCTCGGCCAGGATAGGCGGCGACGAGTTTGCCATAATCCTCATGAACTGCGATGCCGACGACACCGTCAACGTAGCCGGGCGCCTGCAGAGTGCTGTCCAGCGTCAGCGCTTCACTTGGCAGGACACCACCTTCCCGGTAACCCTCAGCGTAGGCATAGTACCGATAGACCGGGAGGCAGGGGACATCCATGCCGTACTGGCGGCCTCCGACGACGCCTGCCACATCTCCAAGGAAGAGGGCGGCAACAAGACCACCGTATTCCACGCCCAGGACAGCAAGTTCCGCCGCCGCCGTGGGGATATGGAATGGATAGGCAAGATAAACAGGGCAGTCGAGGAAAACCGCTTCCTGCTGTACTACCAGACCATAGAACCCCTCGATACGCATGGCAAGCTAAGGCCAAAGCTGGAACTGCTCCTGCGGCTGGTGAACGAGGATGGCAGCATAGCCAGGCCGAACGATTTCATACCCGCAGCCGAGCGATACAACCTCATGCCCCAGATAGACCGCTGGGTGGTGGAGAACTCCATGCGGGCCTTCAGGCTCCTGCAGGACCAGAAGTCGCCCCTGGCGGAGAGCATGTTCTCCCTCAACCTGTCAGGCCCCTCCTTGCTTGACGATTCCCTGGTGGATACCATCCTGCACTTCCTGCGGAAGTATGCCCTGGCGGCCGAAGATTTCTGCCTGGAGATAACCGAAACCAGTGCCATCCAGAACCTGTCATACGCCACCCGGTTCATGAACCGCCTGAAAGCAGAGGGTTTCACCTTTGCCCTGGATGATTTCGGAGCCGGTTTCTCGTCCTTCGGGTATCTGCGCACCCTGCCGGTGGACTACATCAAGATAGACGGCTCCTTCGTACAGAACATAGACGAGAGCCTTGTCAGCTATACCATGGTGGACTCCATCAATTCGATAGGGCATGTGATGGGCCTGAAGACAATAGCAGAGTTCGTGAAGAGCGAACCGGTCCGCAACAAACTCATAGAGTTGGGTGTGGACTACGGGCAAGGCTACTTCTTCAACGAGCCAAAGCCCCTGTTCGGTTAGAGATCCACGGCCCAGTCACCGCAGACAATGCCGATGTCACGCTCGAAACGGGGCACATCGGCAAGGCTTTTCACTGGCGACAACTCCTGGGGTCTGCAGACATGCAGCAGCCTGGCCCTGCCCTCTTCAGCCAGCATGGCATCCACATTGTCCAGGGCAAATTCGCCACCCGACGGGTCATTGCCCGGAATGGCATAACCGCCACCAGCGCTCCACCAGGAGGTCCGGATCCTCGAAATGGCCTGGGCCAGAACCTTGGCACGGTAAATCCTGAGCCCGACATTGGTATACGCATCTCCTGCCGCACGCAATGAACCACCGGAACCCTTCAGTTTGGCATGGCCGAAGGAACGGGGCAGGCCATCCTGGTCGACCTCTATTGGGTAGGCAGGCTCATGAGCCAGGGCAACGGGCATCAGGAGGCCAGGGGCCTCATCACCCATGACCGCGCACAGGGCATCCATCACAGCCAGACCGGCAAAAGCACTCAGCGGACTTGAGGCATCACCCCCAAAATTGACTATGACATAATCACCGGCTGACCACAGATCCATGGCCTGGAAGGCTGCGTCCCCATGGCCCCTGGGTTTTCCTCCAGGCGCTTCCTGGGTCCGGAACGACCATGAGCCAGGCTCGAAGCCAAGGGGCAACAGAAGGCGCTGCTCGATGGCTTCTTCCCAGCCTCTGACCACGATCGCATGCCGCCCCAGGTCCCGGACAGCAGCCAGGGCATAACCGGCTATGGGCACAGGCTCAGGCCCGAACCCCATGGCATTGCGCACCGGGAACAGGCCCCGAGGCTCGTCAGGGCTGGCCCCTCTGGCCGGATCCGCCCATCTGGACGGATCTGCGCCTCGGTCAGTGCCGCCGGCCTTGACCACATCACGGTGGCCATAGTCGCCTGACTGTACGGAATCACGGGCTTCCTTGAGGGACGAAACCCAGCGTGAGCCCGAACCCGCCAACAGGGTAAGGGTACTGGTTCGTTCGGCTATGCGCAGGCGAAGAGCCCTGGTGTCTTTGAGCCCCCTGAGCCCGGCGACCTCGGCGGGCAGAAATGTCCTGAAAGGGAAGCCATCCACAAGGGAAGGCCCGGTTATCCGCAAAAAATCAAGTACCATGCCGGGAGTATAAACCGGGGTTTACAGCTTGGAAAGACCATCATCAGGGTGAATCCGTCTCCATAGCTTGCCCCCTCTGCACACGGTACCAATCATGCAGACTGGAAGCGTGGGTCTGGCTCTGCAGTGCACCTGTGTTATAGTATGCGTCGCTGAACCACTGGTTCCGGATGGGAGGTCATCATCAAACACAAACCTTGGGTACCACGGGAAGCCGTAGAAATAGTCCTTGGAGAACAGAGCCGTATTTTCCTCACTGTCACCGCCCTCATAGGGGCTGCGTATTCACGGTATGTACTTCGAGTGGCCAGCACCAGGCTGGAAGGCCGGCAGCGACTGGTGGAAGAGTACCGGAAATCAGTGGCCGACGAAGGCCGCTTCGTCATAGCGTACCGGCATCCTGGAGATTCCGACCCACATCTGGTCTTCCATGTGCTCACGAACATACTGCGCGGTGAAGCCCCTGCTACTGCCCCGGATGGAAGGCCCGGCGCCTGGTATCCTTCCGGCACCGAGGTGCAGTTATGGGCCAGCCCGCTGGTGCTGTGGGCTCTGCGCAACGCTGGCATCGTGCCTGTCCGGCATGGCGGAGTCGACAGAGCCGTCCTGGACTACCTGGTACAGAGCGTAGCCGAACGACGCCGGCCCATGGCCATAGCACCGGAAGGCATGACCACCCTGCACTGCAATGCGCTGCCGGAACTAGACCCAGGCACTTCGCGGATAGCCCTGCTGGCAGCAGAGCGTCTGGCCTCGTCGGAAAAGCCCATCCCAGTCAACATCATCCCTGTGGCCATCGACTATTCATACGAAAGAACCACCAGCCCAGCCAGGCTTGCCCGTTTCATTACCCGCCTGGAAAAACGCGTGGGCGTCAGAGATGGCAGCAGCCTGGGACTCTCCACCGCAGATCTCAGGCAACGGCTTCTGACCATCTGGGAGCGCATCATCAGCAGTGCGGAAGCCATCTATGCAAAATCCTGGAACATAAAGAGCGCACCTGAGGGCTCCGGCCTCAGGGAGCGGACCCTTGCGCTCCTGGATGCTTCCATCGGCAGGCTCGAAGCCTTCTATGCCGTGGTTCCTGCCCAGAGCCTGAAAGCCCGGATCCTGAACATCCGTGCCGAATCCCTGCGCCGTGTATTCTGCTCAAAGGAAGAACTGTCAGGCTTCTCGGATCTGGAGTACGGAGCAGCCAGCCGGGGTTCTGCAGAGGCGTATTTCATAGACCAGATATATTCCATTGCAGCCGTTGCCGTGTACCTTGATCCGGCCTATATCGATGGAGAGCCCCACTTCAACCGCCTGGTGGAAACAGCCCAGAACCTGCATGATCTTGCCAACCGGCTGGAAGGTATGGGCCTGAAGCACCGCAGCCGTTACTTCCGCAAGGATGCGCTGATCATTGTAGGCGAGCCGATATCCGCCACGCGGCAGGAAGGCGAAGGCCGCAAGGAGGCAGCGAAACGGGTTCAACAGGAACTGGAAGAAGGTCTCCGGAAACTAATCAGGCACTGACAGTGGCGTCCCGTGCCTGGATGGATCTTTCCGGGCATCAACTGCCCGGAGCAACTTCCTTGTACTCCACAGCCCTCTTCTTCATGAAGGATCGGTTCAGCCACAAGAGCAGTACTGAAAGGGCAAAAGCCCCAGCCACCAGGGTCCAGGGATGCCCCCCTATGGCTATGTGGGAAAACAAGGGGATATCCACAAGCAGGCTGGTAGCCAGGGACACGAAGGGAGTAAGGATCACAAACATGATGGGCGTCCACTGGGCAAAGGGATGCTCGGTCTTCTTGAAGAACCGCAACACCACCAGGCCACCGACCAGCATGGAAAACAGGAACTCGACGGGGAGGAAGAACAGCGATACGCCCTGCATGGTTCCAATGCCGCCACCGCCCTTGAACTTGTAGAATACCGGCCTGCAATGCCCCAGTACTGCGGCAATGCCTATCAGATACAGGAAGCCAAGATCACGCGGGGTATTGGCCGGGTACAGGAACAGCTTGGCCAGCAGTACCGGCAGGAAGCCTTTTATCCCATCCAGGAAACCCACCAGGATGCCCCAGCCCTTGCCTACAGTCCTGACCACATTGGAGGTTCCCGGATTCAGGTTGCCCATGGTGCGGATATCCTTGCCCACCGCAAGCCTGGTTATGATGATGGCGTAATTGACCGAGCCGGACAGATACCCCACAGCCACGGCAAAAATCAGGCTTGCCAGGGGATCGAATGTCTGCATGTTACCCTTCCTTACAAGACACAACTATGCTCAGGTCCAGCTGACTCGCTGTCATTTGACTGCAATAAAGTTCAAATCCACACCTGGGACATAGTCATTTGTGAGTAATATCCGATAACATTCCGGAAAAGGTACAAATTCCTTCCCGACATTGTATCCATCAACAGACACTCCATTCTCAGTCCCTTTGGCAATCTGCCTCCAGGCTATTACGCCATAACCAACGCCAAGAAAATATTCTGTGCCACCATCTTCCAATGTCACTATAGGCATTGCGAATAATGGGTATTCATCTCCCCGGGTTCGATTATTGTCGATATTGGCAAAAACAATAAGCAATATTACTATAACTGACATGATCAGCAGTTTCTTGTATGAAAGCTTGCCAGGTTGCCGTATGCTCATATTCAATCTTCATTCCTTTTTAGCCGCAGTACATTGAGTCACTCGACAGCCACGATCAAAATTTCCCGGCTCTGCCCCCCAGGATATACCTCCATCGCAAGAGCCGGGTTCAACTCCCCAAGACCGGCGCGTATATCAGGCATCAGACTGTCATCAAAGTCAGAGCCAGTATACATGGTGATATTGTTTTTATCCTTCAAATTCAGTGCAGCGGCAGCCTCCAGCACCGCCTGAACCGGATCATCCGCAATGGACAGGACAAGATCGTTGTGCAGCACAAAATAGTGGCCTGATGGAATCTTTACATCGCCGAACACTGAGGCCACCCCGCTGCGATAGACGTAGAGGCCTTCTGCAAACCCGAGGCAAGCCTTCATGCTCTGCAGGTTTTCATCCAGTGTAGCGTTTTCGGAGT
>JAVEXH010000153.1:0-6877 GCA_034004175.1 Spirochaetia bacterium | reverse complement strand
TGTCTTCAAGGCCGAGATCATAGACTCCGGCCCCGGCAGCTTCGTGGTGGAGATAGTAGGAACCAGCGAAAGGGTCGATTCCTTCATAGCCATGTTCCCGCCCCAGAAGATTGTGGAAGTAGCCAGGACAGGCATAGTGGCGATGAACGGTTGCGAAAAGAAGCAGACACGATGACATCCCAGGCCAGAGAGGTCTGGTGACGATGGACCGAGCACACAGAGGAGAACGTTCCATGAGCAATCCTGAACAAGGTAAACTAACAGTTTTTGATACCACTCTGCGCGATGGAGCCCAGACCATGGGTGTGGCCTTCTCCCTGGAAGACAAGGTCCGTCTTGCCAGGCAGCTGGACGAGCTGGGGATGGATTACATCGAAGGCGGCTGGCCGGGAAGCAATCCAAAGGACATAGCCTTCTTCCAGGAGATGGCCAGGCAGCCCCTGAAGCGGGCACTGCTCACCGCCTTCAGTTCAACCAGGGGCAAGAACCGCCGGGTGGAGGACGATGCCAACATCATGACCCTCTGCGCCACCGGAGCACCGGCCACCGCCATCTTCGGCAAGAGCTGGACCCTCCATGTGGCCAAGGCCCTTGAGACCACTCTTGAAGAAAACCTGGCCATGATCAGCAGCACCATCACCTACCTCCGGCCACGCTTTTCGAGCATAGTCTACGACGCGGAGCACTTCTTTGACGGCTACAAGGATGACCCGGAATACGCTTTGGCCACCATCGAGGCAGCCGCCGATGCCGGTGCGGACTGGATAGCCCTCTGTGACACCAACGGCGGGGCCATGCCCGGTTTCGTGGCAGACGCAGTGGCCGCTGCCATGGACAGGGTACGCATCCCCATCGGCATACACGCCCACAATGATGGCGAACTGGCGGTGGCCAATACCCTGGCAGCGGTTGATGCCGGTGCTACAATGATACAGGGCACCATCAACGGCCTCGGCGAGCGCTGCGGCAATGCCAACCTGTGCAGCGTCATAGCCAACCTGCAACTGAAGCGCGGCATAGCCTGCCTTCCGGCGGAAAGCATGGAGCGGCTGACCTACATCAGCCGAGCGGTAGCCGAGGCAGCCAACATGAGCCAGCCTGATTCCCTGCCCTTCGTCGGACGCAACGCCTTTGCCCACAAGGGGGGCATACACGTCTCCGCAGTGGGCAAGGACAGCCGCTGCTACGAGCATCTGGCCCCGGCCCTGGTTGGCAATGACCGGACCATCACGATCAGCGAGCTGTCTGGCAGGAGCAACATCCTGCACCGGGCCAAGGCTCTTGGCTTTGATCTTGACGGCGAACCGGAGCAAACCGCAAGCATCCTGAAGGAAGTGAAGGACCTTGAAAACCGCGGCTACCATTTCGAGGGCGCCGAAGCATCTTTTGAATTGCTGTCAGCGAGGATGCTGGGACTGCTCAAGGAGTATTTCACCCTGCACGGATTGCGGATCCTGACCTGGGCCGATGATGACGGCCGGTTCCGCTCCGAAGCCACCATCAAGGCCGGAGTACCCGAAGCGGTAAGCATATCCGGAGGCCATGCCGAGTCGGTGGAGCATACCTCGGCCGACGGCAGCGGCCCGGTGGAAGCCATGGACAGGGCCCTGCGCAAGGCTCTGGAGAAGTTCTATCCCGCCATATCGTCCGTGAAGCTGGTGGACTACAAGGTTCGCATCCTGGACGATGACGGCGGTACTGCTGCCATCACCCGGGTCATGATAAGCAGCAGCGATGGAACCGGTCATTGGACAACCGTCGGTGTGTCAGACAACATTCTGGACGCCTCATGGCAGGCCTTGCGGGATTCCATGGTGTACAAACTGAGAAAAGACGACGAGACACGCAACCAGGGCCCAGTCCCTGTACAAAAAAAGGAGGCTGTATATGCCACGGACAATTAAAATTTTCGACACCACCCTGAGGGACGGAGAACAGTCCCCCGGTGCTTCCATGACCCTGGAACAGAAACTGGAGATGGCGGAAGCTCTTGAGAACCTCGGCGTAGACCGCATCGAAGCCGGCTTCCCCGTGTCCAGCCCGGTGCAGTTCGAAGCAGTGCAGAGCATCAGCCGCAAGCTGCGCCGTGTACAAGTCGTGGGACTTTCACGCTGCGTGAAGGGTGACATCGATGCCACCTGGAACTCCCTCAAAGACGCCGCGCACCCAATGATCCACCTGTTCATAGCCACAAGTCCCCTGCATCGGGAGTTCAAACTGAACATGAGCAAGGAAGCCATACTGGCTTCCATCGGGGAACATCTTGATTACGCCGGGAAACACTTCAAGCGCATGGAGTTCAGCCCCGAGGATGCCAGCCGCACCGAGAAGGAGTACCTGCTTGAGGTGGTGAAGACAGCCATAGCCCATGACGCCACCGTAATCAACATTCCCGATACCGTAGGGTATGCCGAGCCGGCCGAATTCGGTGCCCTCATAGCCTACCTGGTGGCAGAAGTGCCGCAGTTCTCCGACGGCAGCGTCGACCTGTCCGTACATTGCCACAATGACCTTGGCCTTGCCCTGGCCAACAGCCTGGCCGCAGTGCGCAACGGTGCCACCCAGGTGGAGGTTACCCTGAACGGCATAGGTGAACGGGCCGGCAACTGCGCGCTTGAAGAATTGATAATGTCCCTTGATACGCGCAAGGACATCTACGACATCAGCACAGGGATACGCACCGAGTTCCTGTACCCCACAGGAAAATTGCTGCAGAGCATAACCGGCCTGCTCATACCCCGGAACAAGCCCATCTTCGGCGACAATGTCTTCGTACATGAATCAGGCATACATCAGCATGGTGTCCTGAAGAACCGTGAGACCTACGAGATCATGAAGCCCGAGCGCATAGGCCGTGCAAGTGACACCATCATCATGGGCCGCCACTCAGGCAAGCACGCCCTGAAGGAAAAACTGGAACAGTACAACATCACACTGGATGCCGGCCAGTTCGATACAGTTTTCGAGCGCTTCACCGTAGTGGCCGACCGCAAGAAGGAAGTGTACGACGAAGACCTCTTTGCCATAGTGGGCAGTGTACTCGGAGAGGCCATCAAGGGTTATTCTTTGCTCTACTTCCATAGCTATACAGGCAACAGCATGATCCCGTCAGCCACCGTAAAGATCCGCACAAGCAAAGGCGAGGTTGTAGCAAGTTCGGCAGGAGACGGACCGGTTGATGCCGTCTTCAACGCGATCTCGGAATGCGTCGGAGTCAAGGGAACCCTCAAGGAATACATCATCCACGCCATAGGTGCGGGTACCGATGCCCAGGGCGGCGTGAAGCTGGAGGTCGAGATCGAAGGCGTTTCGTACGGCGGCAAGGCCTCGTCCACAGACATCATCGAGGCATCGGCCATGGCCTACCTCAATGCCGTGAACCGTTATGAACTGCGCAAGCGCTGACCTCGCAAAGCACTGACATCGCTTTGCGATGGAACACCACAGCGACAGGAGTATGCAGACGATGATGACGATGAGTGAAAAAATATTCTCGGCCAAGGCCGGCCGGGAGGTGCACCCCGGCGAGTACCTGATGCTGGATGTGGATATTGCCCTTGGCAACGACATAACCGCCCCGGTGGCCATCAACGAGTTCCGCAAGGCCGGGGGCAGGAAGCTCAGGTTTCCTGACAGGGTGGTACTGGTACCCGACCACTTCACGCCGAACAAGGACATTCAGTCTGCGGCCCAGGTCAAGATGGTCAGGGAGTTTGCCGCCGAGCAGGGAGTAAGGCACTTCTTCGAGGTGGGCAGGATGGGCATAGAGCACGTGATACTGCCGGAGATGGGCATAGTAAAATCCGGAGACCTGGTCATAGGAGCGGACAGCCATACCTGCACCTATGGCGCTCTTGGAGCCTTTGCCACCGGCGTCGGCTCCACAGACCTGGCAGGGGCCTTCCTCACCGGCAAGGCCTGGTTCAAGGTTCCAGCCTCCATCCAGGTCCGCCTGAGCGGGGCCTTCAGACCCGGTGTCGCGGGCAAGGACCTGACCCTGTACCTGATCCGCATCCTCGGCGTGGACGGAGCCAATTACCGGGCCATCGAATTCACCGGCCCCGGAGTGGCCGCGGTTTCCATGGACAGCCGCTTTACGGTAAGCAACATGGCCATAGAGGCAGGTGCCAAAGCCGGCCTGTTCCCGGTGGACGAAGTTACCATAGCCTACGAAGCAGAGCGCGGAATCCAGGTCCAGCCCTTCGCCGCGGATGAAGGCGCAGACTGGGAGCGCACTATCGACATAGACCTCACAGAAGTGCCACCCATGGTGGCCTACCCCTTCCTGCCGTCCAATGGCAGAAGCGCCGCCGAAGCCCAGGCCGAGAGGATCAAGGTTGACCAGGTGATCATCGGCAGCTGCACCAACGGCCGGATAGAAGACCTGCGTGCCGCCGCAGCCATACTGCGAGGCAAAAAAGTTGCTCCCCATGTGCGTTGCATTGTGATCCCCGGCAGCCAGAAGGTACAACTCCAAGCCATGGCCGAGGGCCTGGCGGCGGTGTTCATCGAAGCCGAGTGCGCCTTCTCCACTCCCACCTGCGGCCCCTGCCTCGGCGGCCACATGGGCATACTGGCAGACGGCGAGGTGGCGGTAAGCACCACCAACCGCAATTTCGTGGGCCGCATGGGCCATGTGGGCAGCAAGGTCTACCTGACAGGCCCGGGAGTAGCCGCAGCCTCGGCCATAGCCGGCTACATCAGCGACCTGCCCACCGGTAGCACCACAGCAGCAGGTCCTGGCCCGCGCAGTTCCACCACAAGCAGCCGGAACGACAGGAGGACAGCATGATGGCCAGCAGCAAAGCCACCGTCAAGACCAAAGGCAAATGCTTCGTCTTCGGGGACAATATCAATACCGACGAGATCATACCTGCCCGCTACCTCTCATCCAGCGACCCTGCCGAACTGGCCAGTTGGTGCATGGAAGACAGCAGGCCAGGCTTCGGCAGGAGGGACGACCTCAGAGGCGCCATCATCGTGGCCGGCGAGAACTTCGGTTGCGGTTCCAGCCGCGAACATGCGCCCATAGCCATCAAGGCCTCGGGCATATCCTGTGTGGTGGCCAAAAGTTTTGCCAGGATATTCCTGCGCAACGCCTTCAACATCGGCCTGCCCATCGTGGAACTGCCAGAGGCAGGAGAATTCAGCGAAGGCGACCAAACCCAGCTGGATCTTGAAGCCGGAATCGTGCAGAATCTGAGCACCGGCAAGAACTACCGTTTCGGGTCGTACCCGGAATTTTTAAGACAGGTCATAGCACATGGCGGCTGGCTGGCATACGCGGCAGCCGAACTGACGGAGGAACAAGTATGAAGAAGATATTGAAACGGGTGGCTGTTCTGCCCGGCGACGGCATAGGCCCAGAGGTGATGACCGAGAGCCTCCGGGTGCTGGACGCTGCGGCAGCCAAGCATGGCCTGAGCCTGCATTACGATGAGGCCCTGATCGGTGGAGCCGCCCTGGATGCCACCGGCCTTCCGCTGCCGGAAGATACCGTCTACCTCTGCCTGAAGAGCGACGCGGTCCTCCTGGGCTCGGTGGGCGGGCCAAAATGGGACAAGCTGGATCCTGCGCTCAGGCCGGAGCGTGGAGGCCTCCTGGCCCTGCGCAAGCGCCTGGGCCTCTATGCCAACCTGCGTCCCGTCCGGCTGTACCCCTGCCTGGCTGAGACCTGCCCGGTCCGCCTGGCTCCGGATGCCACAGTGGATCTTCTGACGGTGCGCGAGCTATCGTCCGGCGTCTATTTCGGGGAACCCCGGGTCCTGGACGATGAACACGGTCTGGATACCATGGTCTACGATGCAGCTACGGTCCGCCGCATAGCGGCTGTGGGCTTTGCGGCTGCGGCCAGACGTGGCGGCAAGCTTACCAGCGTGGACAAGGCCAATGTGCTGGCATCCAGCATGCTCTGGCGCAAGGTGGTCCAGGCCATGGCCGCGGACTGGTCAGGTGTTTCCCTGGACCATATGTACGTGGACAATGCCGCCATGCAGCTGATCCTGAACCCCAGCCACTTCGACGTGATAGTAACTGGTAACCTCTTCGGTGACATCCTGTCGGACGAGTCTGCCGCCCTTGCAGGCAGTCTTGGCATGCTGCCATCCGCCAGCCTCGGCAGCTCGGTACACCTGTACGAACCAGCAGGGGGTTCAGCCCCGGACCTTGCAGGCAAGGGTGTGGCCAATCCCATAGCCCAGATCCTTTCGGCAGCCATGATGCTGGAGTACTCCTTTGACATGGTGGACGCCGCCAGGGCCATCGAGACAGCCGTGGAAGAAACCCTGATTGCCGGTTTCCGCACTGCCGACATAGCCGCCGGCGGCCCGTCGGTGGGAACCAGGGAGATGGCTGACGCGGTGATTGCCAGGTTGTAAGGGATCCTCCAATGGAGATTTCAGAAAAAATCTGGCAAGAATATCATTCAAAGCTTCGCTCGTTCATTGAAAGCAAAATATCCAATGATGCGGCGGCTGATGATATCCTTCAGGATGTATTCCTGAAAATGCACAATGGGTTGAATTCCCTGAAAGACGGGACAAAACTTGAAAGCTGGCTGTATCAGATCACAAGGAACACAATCATTGATTATTTCCGCACGCAGAACCTCACCAGAGATATTCCTGAATGGTTGGCACAACCCGAAACCGATCCCGGTAAAAAAATCACTCAGGAGTTGTCGGAATGCCTGCAACCCATGATACAGCAGCTTCCCGATACGTATCGGGAGGCTGTCATTCTGTCAGAAATAAAAGGCAAGACACAGGGGGAAGTTGCCCAGGTACAGGGCCTTTCTCTTTCTGGCGCTAAATCCCGAGTGCAACGAGGACGAGCCCTGTTGAAAGACATGCTTGCCGCGTGTTGCCGGCTTGAATTC
>JAVEXH010000152.1:0-6958 GCA_034004175.1 Spirochaetia bacterium | reverse complement strand
GAGATGGGGCCTTCGAAGAGACCATCCACCTCCACCGAATACAGGCATGAACCGTTTACTGTACAAGCCCGGTTCAAGGCCTTGCGGGCATTGGCTTCGGCATTGAAAGCGGTCGTTCCATAGCCAAGACCGGCACAGAATGAAATTCCCGCTTCGTCTGCCCCTCTGAAAAGTTCCTGGAGCCCGTGGGCCTCCTCGAGGGCTCCGCGGGTCGTGAATACCAGGTACTCATCACGGCCATAAGGCAGGACAGATCCAAGAATCCCTCTTGCGTAGCCGATGAGGATGGCCTCGAAAGAATTCTTGAGTCCCAGGTAGTCATATTCCGAGTGCATCTCTGACTTGCTGCCCCTGAGTCTGAGTATCACCAGGGCTATCTGATAGGCCCGGAGGCGCATGGCTTCGGAAATGAAAATTGCCTTCTGGATATATTCCCGGATCAGGTACTTGGTAGGAAAGATACGGTAACAGCGGATACCTTTGGCGCTCAGAATATCATGGGTCTTGGCCAGGCCAGTCAGGGCTACCTCGATGGCTCCCGACCGGAACAAGGCCTCATGCATCTCCGCAAGGTCTTCGTAGGATGTACCTGGCTCGTACTCTATGGCTTCCAGATTGTCAAACTGCAAGCCAAGTTCCTCTGCAGCTTCCTGGACATCGGCCTTGTCTATGGAATCAACACTGATTTTGCTGTAGTTCTCCCCGCGGTTGCGCATCTCCCACAACGGCCTGATGACACTGGTACCGAGTCGCGGCAGGTAAAGGCAAGGTCGGGTCGTGGTATTGCTGTAGGTGACAATGCGGTATGGAATTATGCCGGAGAAGAGGAAGACGTCCACCTCGCCTTCCAGTTGCCGGGCCAGATCACAGCTTTCTTCCTTGCGGTCGTACACGCCAGGCACGAACTGCGCAAGATCCTGGAACTTGACCGACGACTCGAGCATCCGTTGTATCGAATCTTCAGGACCAATGAGGCCGATCCGGGTTTTCATTGCTGCTCCACCGAATGTCGACAACTAGCCTGACAATTTTCCGGCCATGTTGAACAGGGTCAATACCGGCTTGACCAGGTCTTCCTCCCGGAAGTCGAAGCGGCCATTGTGATGGGGACCCGCCAGGTTTGAACCAAAGACCACATACAAGGCCCTGCCTCCATGGCTCCTGACCTTCTCCATCATGTAGCTGAAATCCTCGCTTCCACCCAGAGGCAGGGCCTCATGGCTGATACGTCCGTAACCAGCCTCCGTGGCACAGTCCGCAGCCAGTTCCATGAGTCCCGGGTCACTGACCGAGCTCAGGGCGCCGCCAGCCCGCTCCACCTTGAGGCTCACGCCATAGGCGTGGGCCTGACCCTCGGCTATGCGGATGGCCTCTTCTTCCATATACGCATTCAGGTTTGAATCGGCTCCGCGGGTCTCCAGGGCCAGCATGCCCTTTTCCGGCACCACGTTGCGGCCGGTCCCTGCCTCTATGCGTCCCACATTGATCCTGGTAGCCCCACCGCCATGTCTGGATATGCCACTCAGATGCACAGCAGTGGCCGCTGCGGCCAACAGGGCGCTTTTACCCTTCTCCGGGCTCATGCCTGCATGGCTTGGTATGCCCAGGAAATGGAAATCAAGCTTGCTGGTTGCAAGGAAGTCTCCTACCCCACAGTGGAAACGGTCGGCACCATCGGGCAGTATACCCAGGTGACCGGCCATCACATTCTCCACATCATCCAGGAAGCCACTCTCGCTGATGCTCCTGGCACCCCTGACTCCTTCTTCTGCAGGCTGGAAAACCAGCTTGATTGTACCCTTCCAGGCAGCCTTGTCGGCCGCCAGCATCCTGGCAAGAGCAAGACCTATCGAAGTGTGGCCGTCATGGCCACAAGCATGCATGGCTCCGTCATGGACGGATACAAAGCCTTCCCTGGCAGGAAAATGTTCAGGGTCCACGGATTCCTGGACGTCAACAGCGTCCATATCAAAACGGAAGGCATTTACCGGCCCCGGGCCATTGGACATGATCCCGGCCACCGCAGTGAATCCGCCCTCCATCCTGGCCACAAGGGTGGGATCCGCACCTTCCGCCAAGGCGCGGTCCCGGCACTTGGCCAGGACTTTTGGATCGGGAAGACCCATCATGAAGTCCTTGTTCATTATATCCTTGCCGACTTTTACCTCCCAGCCGGCATCCTGCAGGGCCTTTGCGACATGGGAAGCGGTCCAGAACTCGGTAAAGCCACTCTCGGCATGGGCATGCAGCAACCTGCGCTCGGCGCTGAGGGCGGCAGCCAATCCAGCAGTATTCATAGCCATGACTCAATCCTTTCCGGCCAGATCGATGGCACATTTGACGAACACTTGTATACCAGTGCCCATGGCGCTTTCATCAAAATCATAATGGGGGTTGTGGGGCTGCACCGGCGTCTCACCTGGCTTTCGGTAACCAAGGAACATGAAAGTGGACGGCAAGGCCTTGGCAAAGAAGGCAAAATCCTCGCCCCCTGGAGCCGGACGGACTACATCGACAAATTTATCCGCCCCGAGTATGTCTTTTGCACTTGTGCGGACCCGTTCGAAGATACCGGCATCGTTGACCAGAGGCGGATAGGTAAGGCGGTAATCCACCTCAACCTTGCCTCCCAAAGCCTCAGCGGTCTTCTCGGCAATGGCAATGACCCGCTCCCGGACCTTCATGCGGACCCCTTCGTCGAAGGTGCGCACCGTGCCCTGAATTTTTGCGGTCTCGGGTATCACATTGTAGCGGGTACCTCCGCTGAACACCCCTACAGTTACCACGGCCTGCTCGAAGGGATCTAGGTTGCGTGATACGATACTCTGCAAAGCCGAAACTATCTGGCTGCCGATGTAGATCGGATCAATGGCAGTATGAGGCATGGATGCATGCCCACCCTTGCCAGTAATGGTAATGATGAAGGGATCCGATCCTGCCATCATGGGCCCTGGCTTGCTCCCTATATATCCCAGTTCCAGATCCGGCCAGAGGTGCATGCCTATCACATGATCCACATCGGGGTTCTTCAGCACCCCGTCACGGATCATGTACTGGGCTCCACCACCACTCTGTGCGTCTTCTTCTGCGGGCTGGAACAAAAGCTTGATGGTTCCGGGAAGCTTGTCGCGCATCCCCATCAGCACTCTGGCTACCCCGAGTCCCATGGCGGTGTGGCCATCGTGGCCACAGGCATGCATCATGCCCGGAACCGTGGACACGAAATCATGGGTGTTCAGTTCCTGCATCTCAAGAGCATCCATGTCAAAGCGCAGCCCGATGGTCTTGCCGGGAAGCCCGCCTTTTATGATTCCCGCCAGACCGGTTACATGAAACCCCTCATGAACCTCTACCCCAAGTTCCCTGAGATTTTCGGCTACCACCCCTGAGGTCCGGGTTTCGCTGCCGCTTTTCTCGGGGTGACGATGAAGATCCCTCCGGATTTCCTTTACCCAAGGCAGGACTTCGGCTGTGCGGGCGATGATTGTTTCATTGATGGTCATGGTGGTGAGTCTCCTATTCTGCTGAGGTACGGTATCAGATGCCTGCAACTCATCAAGCCCAGGCAGGTGAAAGGTACTTCCCGGCTGGTCAAGTAAAATCAGCAATCAACCGGAAATGATACCAGCAAGGCCGGAGGCACAACCACTCAGGGGTCAGACCTCCGACCTGCGCTCTGGTTTACATGAAAACACCGGCTCCGGGGCCGAGGGGCAGATTGAACACCATCCAGACGATGAGCTGGACGAGCCAGACCAGCAGGAACACGATACTGAAGGGAATGGACATGGCCATCACCGTACCCATGCCGGCATCCTCGTCATAGCGGCGCAGGAAGCCCAGCAGGATGGGGAAATAGGGGAACAGCGGTGAAATGTTGTTGGTCACCGAGTCACCGATGCGGTATGCCACCTGGGCAAAGGCCGGCGAGTAGCCGAGAAGCATGAACATGGGCACGAAGACCGGTGCCAGCAAGGCCCACTTGGCTGAACCGCTGCCGATGAAGAGGTTTACGAAGGTAGTAAACAGTATGACCAGGATGATCATCGGAATACCGGTGAAGTTCCAGGCCTTGAGCAGGTTGCCCAATGACACGGCTAGAACCAGGCCCATGTTGGACCAGTTGAAGTAGCTGACAAACTGGGCAATGACAAAGACCAGTACGATGTAGCTTGACATGTCCTTCATGGCATTGGTCATGTGCTTTGAAACATCCCCTCCGGTCTTGATGGCACCGACCTTGCGGCCATACACAACACCGATAAGGACAAACCACAGGAAGATGAAGGCGATGATGCCGCTGAGGAAGGGAGAAGGAACCAGTCCACCCTCGGGGTTGCGGAAGAGGGAGTTCTTGGGCCAGAGTACGGCGATGACAGCCACCCAGTACACGAGTGTCGCAATGCCGACATTGCGGAGGCCCTTCTTCTCTACATCCGAGACCTCCATGCTGGTCTCCTGGATCACGAAACCGGTCTTGGGAGTATAGGGACCCATCTTCTTCTCCACGAACATGGCAACCCAAGTCCCAGCCACGGTCAGTAGCAGTGTGGAAACTATCATGAAGAAATAGTTCACTGCCGGAGACACCGCAATGGCAGGATCCACAATCTTGGCAGCTTCCTGGGTGATGCCAGCCAGAAGGGCATCCGTGCCCACTATGAGCAGGTTGGCAGTAAAGCCAGCGCAGGCAGCAGAATATCCAATGGCAATACCAACCAGTGGGTTGCGCTTGGCCGCGTAGAATATGGCACCTGCGAGCGGTGGAATGATGATCACCGCCGCATCGGAGGCTATGTTGCCACAGATACCAACGAGCATGATTATCGGCACCAGGAGTTGCTTGGGGGCTGCACTGATGAAACGCTTCATCATCACGTTCATCAAGCCTACCTGTTCGGCCAGACCTATACCGAGCATCATGGTAAGCACCAGTCCGAGGGGTGCAAAGCCGACGAAGTTCTTGGTCAGGTTTATGAACATATACTTGATGCCATCAGCCGAGAGCAGGCTCTTGATGACAACCATGGAATCCTTGGAAGGATGCTTGACCTCGATTTTCATGGCTCCCAGAATGGCTGACAGCACAATCACCGTAACCATGAGAAACACGAACATCATGAACGGATGGGGAAGCTTGTTCCCGGCCCGTTCGACCCAGTCCAGGAAGCGGTATAAAACCGGTTTCCTTTCAGTCTTTGCATTAGCCATCAGTTCCTCCTCGGCCAGTGGAAATAATTTCGGTCATATTCCTGCCATGACCGTTATTACCGATTTATCATGATCTACTGTACCTGTCAAGGATTTTCAATGACACTGCAGGCACTGCGGACCGAGAAACTGCAGACAGCTTGACCTAACCAGCAGCAAGCAGTATGTTAACGACCGGTCGCAAACATACATGAAACACGAAGACATTCTGGCAGCAGCATTCCGGGTCTGGGGACGCGAAGCATACAGGAAGATGAGCCTCACCGAAGTGGCAACCGAACTCGGAGTAACCAAGCCAGCCTTGTACCGCCACTTCAGGGACAAGGATCAACTGCTGGCAGCCATGCACACCGCATTCTTTGACCGTTACGCCCAGGCCATGAAGCTGGCCTTCCCCTCTGGCCTTGCTGGCACTACCAGCTCGGTTCCCCTGATCCTCAGACTGCTTGAAGCTCTGTCTGGATTCTTCGGAGCCAGACCAGGGGATCTGGCCTTCATGTTTGCCAGAATCATGCGATTCCAGGACGTTGAAAAAACTTTTGCCGCAGAATTGGCTGCCAGAGGTGTAACCATGGATCTTGCGACAGACAACGCCGATGCCAGGCATAACCAGGCCCAGATGGCTGTGGGGTCATGCTTTTTCATGGTGGCCTTGTTCCACCTGGACCGCCTGCACAGACATCTCCCACAGCCGGCAAGCCGGGACGAGCTAGCTGCCCTCACAGCGTCGATACTGGACCTTGCCGCCCATGGATTGGGACAGAGGCCTGGATCTACCGGGCTGGCAGCGGGCAGCTTTTTGCCTGCGGATTCTCCAGCCATTGATTACACAGCCCTTGAAGCCAGAGCCAGGCTGACGGAACAGGAGACAGCCGCACCGGATGGTCTCCTGCCGGCAGTCGCAGCAGTGGTGGCCGAAGTTGGCTCCTGGAACGCCTCGATGGATATGGTGGCCAAGCGCTCGGGACTGTCAAAAAGCGGTCTGTATTCACATTTCAAGAGCAAGGAAGACATGCTGCTGCGCCTGTTCTCTGCCGAGTTCGAACGCATAAGCGATGCTGTGGCAAAACGGCTGGATGAGCCGGTTGCAGTTGCCGAACGATTGTACCTGGCAATGGCAACCGCAGCCGAATACCTTCTGGCACGGCCCGACATTCTGATAGCCCTGGACTGGCTTCGCATGCAGCGCCTCGGTGTGCCGGACCTGCTTCCACCGCGCCTGCTTGTCCTGTTCTCCTTCCTGGGCGAACAGGACTCTGGTCTACGACTTGTGGGCGACTCCCTGCCACTGACTGTCCGCTGGATATTGTTCCTGACCATACACCAGTTGATGCGGTGTACTGGAACAAAGGATTCAATCCATGAAGGAAAATTGCGTGCATTGCACAAATTCATGCTGAATGGCCTTACGGGGGGATGAAACGATGAAAAGCTTGCGATATAGTAGCGTTACGCGGGTATTTACCGCAAAGGTCGCGCCTTGGGCGGGCCTGATATGAATAGCCTGAATCTTGTCCGGCGCTCATGCGCGTTCAATTACCAGGTTGATGCAGGAGATTTCCCCATGAAAACCCGGCACTCTGCCAGTGGACCCTTTCCACTGCGCATCCTTGTGGCGCTGGCAACCATCATCGCCATGACCACTCCAGCAAACCTTGCCGCCCTCGGTTCCAGGGAACCCCCCGTTCCGGCAAATGAAGGATCAATCCGGCAGGCCGTTGCACCACCCTACAACGCTCCGGCAGAA
>JAVEXH010000151.1:0-7013 GCA_034004175.1 Spirochaetia bacterium | reverse complement strand
GGAAGGCTAAACCCATGGATACACCCAAAGAACCCTCTGCACTCAAGCAGGGGGAGCGTTTTACCCTGGACCAGTGGCGGTCCTGGCCGGAGAACGAGCGCTGGGAACTGATCGACGGGATAGCCTATGCCATGAGTCCAGCACCGCGTATTCCACACCAGAACCACGCTGGAGATTTATTCCGGAAGCTGGGCAATTTCCTTGAGGGAAAACCCTGTAAGCCCTTCATAGCACCCGCAGATGTATTCCTGCCGGATAACGCAGAAGATGGGACGGACACAGTAGTGCAACCGGATGTGCTGGTGGTCTGCGACGAGGGCAAGGTGCAGGATGACGGTATCCACGGCGCGCCTGACTTCGTAGCGGAGGTACTTTCCGAATCCACCGCCTACAAGGACTGGAACATAAAGAAAGCCCTGTACGAGCGCACCGGAGTCCGTGAGTACTGGCTTGTGAGCCCCGAGACCGGCTCTGTCTTCCGCTATGTGCTGGAAGATGGCCGCTACGGTCCGGTTACGGAGATCCTGCGCGGCGGGGCTGTGGAGAGCATAGCCTTCCCCGGCTTTTCCTGGAGCGTCCCGGAGAAGCGCTGAGTTACCTGGAGACCAATCAATCGATACCGACTACTTCTTGATCTTGAAATTCTTCTTCAGGTAGCCTGCCAGTTCCGCCAGTATCGGCGACATGCCCGTGGAGATACCCAGATCAGACAGCACATCAGCCCGCTCGCGCTTCAGCCAGGTGAACAGGCGGGTACGGATGGCTTCCGCAGGATCCTTCGAAGCGGCTATGTTCACCAGGGACTTCAGTTCATCCCGGTTCAGCATCTTCCACTTGCCATCTACGACTATGTGAAAGAAGCGACCATCCTCGGAGGCTTCAACGCGCAAGGGTGCAGGCAAGGCCGCCCGGGTTGCAACCGGTGAAGCATCATCACCAGCGGAATCTTTCGAGCCCTTTTTCTTCCTGGCGTTGCCCTTGGCCGCTGTCCCCGGCGCACCGCCCAGTTCAAGGGCCAGGCTGCGCGCCTCTTCCAGCATGCGGTCCTGCCGGCACGACTCGGCCAGGTTCTCCGCGGATTGTACAAGAGCCTCCAGACATTCTTCATCCAGGACCGGCAGGGCTGCCGCCAGACGGTCCAGCAGCAACTGCTGGGTGGGACTGAGCGCTTTGGGTTTTGTTTTGGGTTTTGTTTTGGTTCCAACGGCAGGTTTGGTTTGTGATTTTGCCTTGGAATTGGAATTGGTCCTGGATTGATTTTTGGTCTTGGGCACAGATCCCGCAGTTTTGGTGGCCATGGCTGTCCTCCGATGCTGATAGTATACAACGGTTTTGATATCAAGGAAGTCAGTACTGACCCATTCCCAGCCCGGTAGCAGCCAAATCAGGTTTGCCAATCATTCCCGGTTCCTGATCTCCATGAAAATCAGACCTTGCAGCTATGGATATGACATCTATTTACAGGCAGGACAATTACCGGCACTATAGCTGGAAGCACAGCATCCACCGGAGAACAGAAAATGATTACAGCCCTGACAAACAGATTCCTTCATTGGTTCACCGTGGGGATAAGTACCACGGTCATGGTCCTCCTTATGCTGTCCAAGGGCGGCAGCGTGGAGACAATCGGGCTGGTGGTGGCCATCTACTCCGGTTTCGTCATCATCTTCGAGTTCCCAAGCGGAGTCCTTTCCGACATCGTGGGCCAGAAGAAGATTTATCTCTTCTCACTGGGTCTATCGATGCTAGGCTATTCGATAGTATTGGCTACCAGCGGCCTGCTCTGGCTTCTTGTTGGTTTTTCCTTCTATGGGATAGCCCGGGCCTTCTCATCCGGGTCGGTGGAGACCATCTTCATCAATGACTACATACGGAAGCACGGCAAGGAAAACCTGCACAAGCTCATGGGCGTCCTCAATGGTGGTGAGATTCTGGGCCTGGCCGGCGGAGCCCTTGCCGGCGGATTCCTGCCCATGCTGTGGGCAGGAACCTTCCCGGGTCAGAACAGGTACAACGGCAACCTCATACTGCAGCTTTCCGTGCAGACAGTCCTGTTGCTGCTTACGATGCTCTTCGTCAAGGAACAGATTCGAACATCGGATAATGACGGGGCTGAAAAAAACACACTGGAGACACCGTCTCCAACTACGTCTATACCAACGTCTCCAACTACACCTCCGACAGCCTTTTCAACCCTGCTTTACCACGTCCGTGACTCCCTTGGTACTGTCGCCGGGAGCAGGAACCTGAAGCTGCTTATCAGCGGAACCCTGGTGTGGGGTTTCTGCTTCAACTCCATCGAGGTGTACTGGCAACCACAACTGAAAGCCATCCTGGGTTCCGACCGGCAGACCTGGCTGTTCGGCCTGGTCAACAGCGGCTACTTCCTGGCCTCTCTTGCCGGTGTCGGCATCATGACCCTGGCGCTCCGGAAAAAACGCAGCTATCCAGGGATGATGGCCCTGCTGAGGATCGTGATCGGCCTGTTGATCGCAGTGCTGGCCTTCCAGAAAAACGTCCCGGCTTTCGCGTCGGTATATCTGGGCCTGTTCATGTTCAACGGCATGCTGAACATACCCGAAGGAACCTTGATCAATACGCTGATACCGGATGACAAACGCTCGTCCCTCCTGTCTCTGTCCTCCCTGGCCATGCAGGTGGGTGGCGTTTCGGGTTCTGTCCTGTTCAGTATCCTTCTCAGATATCTGGACATCTCCGGTATCTGGCTGATAACCGGAACAGTCTTTGCGCTTTCCAGCCTGATCTACCTGGGCATAAAACCTGACAATGAGACCCTGACCCCCAGCGCCAAGGTATAAAAAAGCCCGCCAGGCACAACCCGGCGGGCAAAATTCAAGGATCGTCTCAGCTTTGAATAGTCTTACTCGTCCCTTGCCTGCAGGGTGGTGGGTACCACGCCAGCCGCCTTGGCGGCTGCATAGGTGGGGATTACTTTCACGGTACCGGCGATGATGTCATCACGGACCTTGTTAACTGCAGCCACGATGTCCGCACCCAGGGCGGGGTTGGCGGCAGAGAAGCCAACGCCATCGGACTGGGTGTTGAACTCCACGACCTCACCCTTGAAGGTGCCGGCCTTCACCTGTTTCAGAGCGTACTCTGTGGATGACTCCACGCGCTTGATCATGGAAGTGAGCACGGCTGATTCGGTGGCATTGTACAGGCCGTCCTCGAACTGGTCGGAGTCCACTCCCACCGCCCAGACATTCTTGCCCTGGGTGCGGTATTCCTTGGCCTGGGCTATGGTGCCGTTGCCGGTTCCGCCGGCGGCGGAGAAGATGGCGTACACGCCGTTGTCATACCAGTTCTTGGCCTGGGCCTTGGCCAGATCCGGCTTGCCCCAGTCATTGGCATAATAGTCCACAATCTGGGCATTCGGCAGGACAGACAGGATACCCTGCACCCAGCCCATCTCGAACTTGGTGATGACCGGACCAGGCACGCCGCCTATGAAACCGAAACGGGGGTTGGCAATGCCATCAGCCTTGGCCTTGAGGGCTGCTGCAACGCCGACCAGGTAGGATCCTTCATGCTCGGAGAAGGTGGCCTGCATCACGTTGGGATTGGACAGCCAGTCCACATCCACGATCAGGTACTTCTGATCGGGATACAGGGCTGCGACTTCGCCAAGGGCATCGGCCCAGGTGAAGCCGGTTACGATGATAAGGTCGTACTTCTCGTCCGAAGCCTGCTTGAGGTTGGGGATGTACAGGTCCTGGGTCTGGGCAGTTACCCAGTTGTAGTAGGTGCCACGACCAGTCTGGTTTTCCCAGGTGTCACCGTAATATGACAGGATGCCACGCCAGCCAGCGGCGTTGAAAGATTTATCATCTATACCGGTGGCATCGGTCAGCAAGCGGACGGTTATGTCCGAAAGGGCTGGCCCTTCCTTCTGGCCGCCGGCGGCTACGGTCGCGACAATGGCAAGAGCCATAATGAGAATTGTCAGAATGCGCTTCATGGGTTCCTCCTGGAATGGTAGGAGTCTTGCAGGCATGGCAGCCGACATAGCAGTCAACCTTGACGCCATCGAGCAGAGCTCTGTTCGAATATAGGCCCGCCTGCGCCGAACGGTCAAGGTGAAGCCTGTTTTCAGGCCCCGGATTGCACTACCATGAATCCAGGTACAGGAGATTGAAATAGTATGCGGATGGATGATAATGGCCTTGCCTGGATTTTCAGGGACGATGATTGGACGACCAGCGCCGACACCCTGGCCGCAACGGAGTATCCCTCTGAATTCACCTTGTCAACCTGTCTTGATACCGATGCAGTGGAGGGAGCCTGCCTGGCTGGCTTCATGCCGATGTCGGCACGGTTCAGGGTTCCCCCAGGCTTTCCCTATGGCGAGCCTGAGGCATCCAGAGACAATTCTTCCAGACAGGATGAAGAAACCCGGACCTTCTACACCCCGAAACTGCATCTTGCACGTTGCATACTCGATCCCGCTGAAACCAGGATAAGCACCACGACGCGCCGGGCTGCAAGGCAATTCATGGCCTCCCTGAACATGGCCTTCGCTGAAACACTGGCTTCCTGCGTCGGCACCCACGGCGACGGCTGGTTGACACCGCCCCTGACCAGGGTATTCACCGAACTACATGCCACCAGAGCCAACCGGCGGGTCAAATTCATTTCCATCGAGCTATGGAAGAACGGTGATCTGGTGGCAGGTGAAATCGGCTATACAGCAGGAAGCGCCTACACCAGCCTGACCGGATTCCGAAGCCTGTCCGGCACGGGTACCGTCCAGTTGGCTGTCCTGGCCGGCATCCTGGCTGAAAACGGTTTCCCGGTCTGGGATCTTGGCATGCCCATGGACTACAAGATTACCCTCGGTGGCCGCTCTCTGCCCCGGCATGAATATCTGCCTCTGCTCCGCGACGCCTATGACAAGGTACCCACCCAGTCACTTGGCGCAGTTATGCAGCCGGCTCCTGTCACTCTGTCCCTTGCTTGCACAAGAGCCGGATGAGGTTGATACTGGAGCCATATGCATAGTTTTTTTATCCTGTATTCAACACTTGCGGTATTCGGTATCGGTGTCACCATCATCGATCTGTTCGGCATCCTTGACCAGTCTGCTTCCAGCGAAGGTGGGGACAGCGGGGGGGATACAGAGGTTGCTGCAGACGCCGTCGATAACGCTGATGCCAGTGGCGTTCATGATACACAAGTCGACGCCACCAACACGGAGTCTGTATATGGTGACCGTGGTTCGTGGGTGGTTTCCGGCCAATCGGGAACACAATCAGGAAACCGGACAACAGCACGGAATGGCACGAGCCATGGACCTCTGGCTGTTGCCAAGCTCATCGGGACCCTGCGCACCGGCGTATATTTCAGTCTAGGAGCCGGACCGACAGGCCTGTTTGCCCTGCTCACCGGCGTTGGCGGAACGGCAAGCCTGGCCTGGAGCGCCGGAGCCGGGGTCTTCATAGCCATACTCGCAAAAACCCTGCGGGCCTTCGTGCGGCGGGACCTGGACTCGTCCATCAAACCAGAAGAATTCCTGATGGACCAGGCTGTCATATCCGTCCCGGTTTCCCCAGGAACCATGGGCAAAGCCATCGTATCACGGTATGGCCGGGACACAGAGTTGTATGTTCGCTGCAAGGATCAAAGCCGTGCCCTGTCAAAGGGGGAGATGGTGAGGATTGTCGATATGGATGATGACTGCTACTGGGTGGAAGCCCATGGCTGAGCCCAAAGCCAGACCGGCAGCTGAGCCCGGAACCAAACCAGGAGTCGAGCCAGCACCGCAAGCCAACAATCCCCTGCATGGCATTACCCTGGAGACAGTGCTCACAACCCTGGTCGAACTGTATGGCTGGAAAGAGCTGTTCCGCCTGGTGAACATCCGCTGTTTCCTCAACGATCCAAGCATCAAGTCCAGCCTCAAGTTCCTGCGCCAGACCCCCTGGGCCAGAGCAAAAGTCGAGGAGATCTACATCCAGACTGTCGTCTACCCTGAGGGAAGAACCATGTAGACAGAATCAAGCAGGACTCATCAAGCAGAAGGAGCACGCATCATGAATATCGTGTCAGAGATTTTCTCGAGCATCCAGGGCATACTCTTCGGCGGCCTGGGAATGCTGGCCTTCGTGGTTCTCATTATCCTGCTGAAGGCCACCATCCGCGTGGCCTCCCCGGACCGCATACTGGTGGTTACCGGCAGGAAGACCAAGCGCCACGGCAGGACCTTCGGCTTTACTGTGGACCGGGGACGCACCATCGTCATACCCTACTTCCAGGCTGTGGGAACCCTTGACCTGGGGGTGTTCCCAATCAATGTGAGGGTAGAAGGCGTGAACAGCGCCAATGGCATAACCGTGGGCGCCGATGCCACCGCCTGTGTCTGCATAGACGACGACAACGAGGCCATGCTGTACAGCGCCGTGGAGCGTCTGATGGGCAAGGACGTGAAGCAGATCCATGACCAGGTGCAGCAGACCCTGGTAGGCAACTTCCGGGGGGCCCTGAACAAGGCCACCCCCCTGCAGGCCATAGGCATGGACGACTCGCCGGACAATTCAAACGAAGGCACCGAGATGGGCGAACGTGCCCAGTTCAGGGCAGAGCTTCTGGAAGACATCAATTCCGACCTCCGATCCTTCGGCATGAAGGTGGTATCCGTATCCCTGCAGAAGATCTGGGACACCTCAAACTACATAGCCAACCTGGCCCAGAAGACCCTGGCCGAGAAGCGCAGGCAGGTGGAGATAGAGGAATCCAGGCTGCGCGCCATAGCCGAGCAGGCAGAAAGCGATGCCCGCAAGCGCATCGAGGTCTCACGGTCCCAGGCCGACGAGGCCATCATCGCCGCCAGACAGGAGCTGGAGATCTACCGGCGGGAATCTGCGGGGCTCATAGAGGAAGCCAGGCTCAGGGCAGACCAGGCCATCGCGGAAGCCCGCAACGCCGGCGAGTCGGCCGTGCAGGCGGAACTTATCGAGCTACAGAAGCTGAAAAATGCCTCATCGGTAACCCTG
>JAVEXH010000150.1:0-7040 GCA_034004175.1 Spirochaetia bacterium | reverse complement strand
CGGGATATCGGCAAAGAGCTCGTCCATGGACTTGACGCCGATGGCGGACAGCATGGATGCGCGGTCGGCGTCTGTGTTGGCTATGAAGGGCACGGCTTACTCCTTACCGGCTTCTGCCTCGTATGCATCCGGGCTCAGAAGTCCATCCCATTCGGCTGCGTTGGACGGCGTGAACTTGATCAGCCAGCCGCCGGCATAGGGGTCGTGGTTGAGGATGGCGGGGTCGCCTTCCAATGCATCATTTACCGCAGTGATTGTGCCGCTCATGGGCATGTACACATCGCTGGCTGCCTTCACGGATTCAACCACACCAAAGGCATCACCCTGCTTGAAGGACTTGCCGACCGCAGGAAGTTCAACGAAGACTATATCACCCAGGGCATGCTGGGCATGATCTGAAATTCCGGTGACGATATCACTTCCATCTTTGCGCGCCCATTCGTGGGAGCTCCGGTACCTGGCACTCTTGTCGATGTTCATGTCTTCCTCCTGTTGGAATTACTGGAAACTATTGACCCAAATTCGCTAGGCCGTTCAGCGGCGGTACGCCGGAACATACAGAGGACGTTTTATGGTAAGGGCCTCTGCGGGCTTTCCGCGGATGACCACCCTGAGTTCAAGCCCGCTCTTGCCAAAGGCCGGGTCGACCAGTGCGTTGGCGGCAAACTTCTTAACCGTCGGGCAGAACATACCGGCAACCACGATGCCGATCTTGTTGCCCTGCGTGTCCTGGACTTCGAAGCCTTCCCGGGGTACACCACCCTTCACTTCCAGGCCGACAAGCTTGCGCGGTATGCCCTTGGCCTGCAATTGAAGCAGGGCTTCCTTGCCCACAAAGTCTTTATCAAAATCGCAGGCCCACTTGAAGCCTGTCTCAAGGGGGAAGATATCCTGGCTGAGCTCATGGCCATGAAGGGGCATGCCAGCCTCGAAGCGAAGGCTGTCCCTGGCTGCCAGACCTATGGCCTTGGTCTCAATGCCCTTTTTTTCACCAAGGGCAATCAGGCCTGTCCACATGTCCACTGCCTTGGCCGCAGGAAAGAACAGCTCAACGCCGTCTTCACCGGTGTAGCCGGTCCGGCCTATGAGACACTCGATGCCCAGGACCTTGGCCCGGCCGGAAGTGAACCGGGGATAGGCAGAAATTTCTGCATCCGAGGCCAGGTCCATCAGTTCGATGGCCTTTGGCCCCTGGACGGCTATCATGTAGGTTTCATCGGATAGGTCGGTTATGGTCACACCTGCAGGCTTGTACTTCTGGAACCAGGCCAGATCTTCGAAGCGGTTGGAAGCGTTCACCACGATCCACCAGGCTCCCGGAATCCGGTAGATGAACAGGTCGTCGATCACCGTGCCACGTTCATTGAGGAGCAGGGAATACCTGGCCTCCCAATCCTTCATATCCAGGACTCTGGCACTGACCATCCGGGAGACGAAATCATCGGCTGCCGGTCCTTTCACCTCAAGCTGACCCATGTGGTCAATGTCAAACAAGCCGACCGAACGTCGGGTAACCAGATGCTCCTCTACGGCGCCAAGTGGATAGGTAATAGGCATGTCGTAGCCAGCAAAGGGTGCCATTTTAGCGGCGGCGGCTACGTGCCAGTCATACAGCAAGGTACGGTTCAAGGTGTCCTCCTTATATATGGATTGTACTAGAAAGCAATTTGATCGACAAGCGAGAATCGCACCATGCCGTTTCACAAAATAAAATGGCCGAATCAGTCATCGATATGTTCCGGACCACGGCTCCGTTTGACTGCGCTTCGCTGCTTTTTCCCGGCCAGACGCCGCTCACGGGAGGCTCGGGTAGGTTTTGTCGGCACCCGATGCCTGGGGACCTTGGCAGCTTTGATGATGAGGTCGCAGAGCCTGGCACGGGCAATGGCTTCGTTCTCGGCCCTGCTGCGCTCGCCATCGGCGGCCACAAACAGGCGCCCTTCCGCATCCAACCGGTTTTTCAGGATGGAAACAGCCCGTTCACGCTCCGTCTCCGACAGACCCTCCACCAGGGCAAGGTCCACCCTGGCCCGGACCTTGGTCTCCACCTTGTTCACATTCTGTCCACCGGGACCGGAAGACCTGGCATATTCACATTCTGCCAGGCGGATTACCGATTCATGAACCAGCTCTGTACGCATGGCTAGAAGGAAGCCCTGGCCAGGGGCTTGCCGATGAAGACCCCCTCACCGCCAAGGAAATCGCGCTTGGAGCCTTCTATCAGGATCTGGACATCCTTCACCGTAGGAAAGCTGGTAGCTGTGTACACTACCTGTTTAAGCTGGCCGGCATAGCCCTCTATGCCATAGCGGTTGTACATGAAGGCTTCGCTGAAATCGACATAGGCCGTTGAGCCCCTTACCTGGGCGGACAACAGCCTGGTACCAGAGGGGATGAGGGTAATATAGTTGCGGCTGAGTTCATCGGCGCTGGGGCCGGCTAGAAGGGCATTCAGGGCATCTGTCAGGGGAAAATCCGAACTGCTGACAGTCCGCTTTACCTCATGACGGCTTATGGCTCCGTCATCGTCAACCTGGATGAAATACAGGCTGGCGATGCGGGTAGCCTTGACCTGTTCCATCGGGGTAACAAGCGGTTTATCTGCCGGATCTTCCACTGACCCGGGTTCTTCCTGGACAGGAAGCTGAGCAGGCTCTGTCTGGACAGTAGCATCAGGAGCCGGAACGTCCGCTGGCGATGCAGGTTCGTCCGGTAAAGCCGAAGCTGGTCCGGCGGAACCATCACCCTCGGGGATGGAATCGGGAAGGGTTTCCCGGGGAAGGAGCTGTGGATCTTCGGCAGGAGCAACCCGCCTGTCCGGAAAGGCATCGGCAAAGCCGGTTGAAGAAACAGTCTCCCTGATGCGGTTCCAGTTCAGCACGAACAACAGCAGGGTTATGAGCAACAGGACCAACCATATCAGACAGCCGGCACTACTGCGAGGCTTGGTACCTGTACCGGATTTGGAGCGTACCCTGGTGGGCGTTTTTCTCTGGGCCATATTAGGAGGATACTAGTCTCCGGAGGCCCCACGGTCAAGGCAGGCGGCCCGCTCAGGCTCCGGCTTCAAGCTCCTCGAGTTGCCGGCTGGCCAACTGGTCTTCGGGATCCAGCTCCAGGACAGTCCTGAAGAATCCCGACGCCTCGGTGGGGTTACCCTGCCTCCGCGCCACGATTCCCAGGTTCGAGATGATCTTCACATTTTCTGGTTCCATCCGCAAAGCCCGCTCCAGCCGTTTGCGGCTTTCGGAGAGCATGCCAAGCTCCATCTCGCAGATGGCCAATTCGTTGAGGGTATCCACTTCCTCCACACCGGCATCCAGGACCTTCAGGAAGGCCTCGCGCCCCTCTTCCCAGCGGCCCAGCCGCCTGCAACCCCACCCCACAAGAAACCAGCCGTTCCAAACCGAAGGCTCCCGGGAAAGGAATTCCCTGGCTTTGGCAATGCCCGTCTCTTCGTCTCCCATACGGATGAAGTCATAGGCTTCCTTGAACAGGGCATCCATATCTCCCCTGGTTCGCAGCTTGTCGCTGATCTCCCTGGCCTTGGCAAGGCGGGCTTCATCCTGCCCCAAGGCCAGGTAGGACTCGAACAATTCAAGCGCCCGTTCATAACTGCGTCCTTTCAGATAGAAAAACGCGGCATTGAAGAAGGCTTCGGGATAGGAGGGCTCCATCCTGAGCAGACGCTGGTACAATTCATGCGCCTTGGCCTTCAGTGCGTCTGCCAGGTCTTCCTTGCCCGATTGTTCCATCAGATCGGCACGTTCCTCATTGAGGATGGCAAGATTCAGGATCGGCTCGGGAGCCTCCGGTGCAAGACCGGAAAGGGCAAGAAAGATCTCCTCGGCAACGTCGCGGTCTCCGTTCCGGGCCTTCAGGATGCCTGTTTCGGATAGTTCGGCAAAGATACCCGGTTTGACAGCCAGTACGAAGCGCCGGTAATACTCTGCCGCCTCATGCCCTGGATTGTGGGCCAGAAGACGAAGCATGCCTGCGACTATCATTTCCCAACCAAGACCGGACAGGTCCAGCCCGCCATCCCCAAGTTCAACTGGCAGCAGTATGGCGGGGTCAATCCTGAAAGACCCGATTTCCCTGGCCATGTCTTCGGGAACCCGGATGAAAACGATGTTACCCGGTACCTTGGCTTCTTTATCTGATTCTTGGTTCATGAATGATCTCCTTGAGTTGGTTCAAAATAAATCCGGCGGTATGAGAATGACAGCTGGAATCGACCTTATCGAGCCCCGGGACTGCCGGAACCTACAGGACCCCCGGTACCAGCCTCATCACCCTGTACCTTGCGGAGCTGCCCCAGGAAATCATTGAGATGCATTTTGTACGAAATTGGTACCCGGGTTTCATCGAACTGGATGGCTACTGCCGCCAGGTCCTTGCGGCCTTCCACATCCTCGTGCCGCACGAAGGTTCCAGGTATCTCAACCGTTTCCTCTGGATCCTCAAGGTCCACCCTCAGCAGACATTCCTTGCCTATCAGGAATTTTGCCAAGCCTACTATGATAATCTTGGCCCCGGAGAATGAAAGATCCCGCAGTATGCACTTCCTGGGAACTCCCTGCACCGCCACTGTTGTCTCTTTGCGCACCAACCGTATCCTGCGCATGGCATCCGGCGTCAGCAGGATGCGATCCTCCCGGCGTCTGGCGGAATTGACATTGGCCTCGAGCATGCGTCCCATTATCTCCAGATATGACTCCGGTGGTCTCTGGGCATACTGGATGCTTATGAACTGCAGGGTTCCATTGGACTGGGCATAGGGCGCAAACCCCATAACTTTGCCGCCGACAAAAAAACTGATGGGATCAACCTTGTCGGACTGACGGAAAGAAAGCCTCAGGCTGACCATGTTGTTGGCCTTGGTAATCCGTTCCATCATGGTCTGTTTAGCGGGAGCCAGTACTTTGGCACCATCAAAGGAGCTGGAGTACACAACACAGGGCCATTGTTCGCCAAGGCACTTGATATATACATTCTGGGGAATGAGCCCTACAGATTTGACTACTTCCTTGGTAAAAGTCACATCTATGGTGCGGTATGTTTCATAGTATTTTGTTATCTGTTGGGTCGTCGCAATAGACATGGCTTGTCCTTCATAATATGATATCAGCAACCTTTGGTCAATCCGGCGCAACTCCCGTACAGCCGGATGATGAATGGATCCGGATATTCCGGGTCATATCACCTATCCATGGAGCCAACCGGATGCACTCAGTATATGCCATAGAAAACCCGCTCATGGATTATGTCATGCATGAGGACTATGCTTTCCTCTCCCGCTTCGGTGCAAAACCGGGCACCATGCAACTGGTTGAGCACGGTACCTTCAAGGAGATCATCAAAGCCTCGAAAGGGTACAGTGTGTTTCCTGGGGGATCGGGAGCCAATACAGCCAGAGCCCTATCCATGCTTACCGGGCCAGAGGAAAATCTTGGCCTCCCCTGCTTTTCCGGCGGCATAGGTTCCGACGATGCCGGAGATCGCTTCATGGCCATACTTGGAGACCTGGGCATCGATACAGCCATGGCCTTCAAGGACTCACCAACCGGTGTATCAGCCATAGTGGTAACCCCTGATCATGAAAGGACCATGTTCACCTGCCTTGGTGCATGCCGGGACTTCGGCCCTGCAGATGTGTCCCTGGAGTATGTGCGTTCCAGCAGATACCTGTACAGTACGGGTTATATGTGGGACACCGAACCGCAGAAAAAGGCCCTCTTCGCTGCGGTGGATGAAGCCCTTGCAGCAAAGGTCCCTGTATGCTTTGACCTGGCTGACCCTTTCGTGGTTGACCGGTACTACAAGGAACTGAATGACTGGATCCGTGGCCGGATAAGCATCCTGTTTGCCAACCGGGAAGAATTGTCCAGGATAACCGAGTGTACCGGCACAGACTATGAAATACTCAACAAAGCCTCCCGCCTTGCGGAAATTGTGGTCATGAAGATAGGCAAAGGTGGATCGATTGTGCAATCAGCCAACCGACTGGCTCACGCCCCGGGAGAATCGGTAATCTGTGTGGACACCACCGGCGCCGGAGACTCATATTCAGCCGGCTTCCTGTACGGAATGCTCAAGGGGGCAGACCCTGAAACCTGCGCCAGGCTCGGGAACCGGATAGCCTCACGCATTGTTTCCGTTGAAGGTTGCCGCTATGACTGCATAGACCGCACTGATGTGATCGGACCTTTTTTCACCAACCAGGATGAGACCTGACAGTTTCATCAACCAACTCCTGAAAGATGCAACGACCAACTCCTGAAAGATGCAACGACCAACTCCTGAAAGATGCAACGGCCAGCTCCTGGTGGATGTGTCAACCGGCATACCTTGACAAAGGGGGGGGCTGAACCTATCTTGTGCCCAAGCCGCACACTATATACGGCCATCCGCCCATTCAGAGGTAGGTGCAATGAAAGATGAGTACGAGTTTCCGGTCGAAGATTACATGCCCCGCGAGCGCTTCGAACGGATCAAACAGTTCGCCAAGGACAAGGAAACCCCTTGCCTCATACTTGACCTGGATGTAATCCGGTCAAAGTACGAAGAACTGCGCAAGAACTTCCCTTACGGGAAAGTGTACTATGCGGTAAAGGCGAACCCACACGACGAGGTTGTATCCCTCCTGAGGGATCTCGGCTCGTGTTTCGACGTGGCCACCCGCTACGAACTCGACCAGCTTCTGCGGCTGAAGGTGACTCCGGATCGCATGAGCTTCGGCAACACCATAAAAAAAGAAAAAGACATCGCGTACTTCTACGACAAAGGCGTGCGGTTGTTTGCCACCGACAGTTTCGAGGATGTTGACAAGATAGCCAGGGCGGCTCCAGGTTCGCAGGTTTTCTTCCGCATCCTCACCGAGGGTCTCGGTGCCGACTGGCCCCTGTCACGCAAGTTCGGTTGCCATCCCGAGATGACCCGCAACCTGATACTGCACGCCAAAGACCTTGGGCTTGATCCGTACGGTGTATCGTTCCACGTCGGCAGCCAGCAGCGTGACATAGGACAATGGTCCAGCG